>CAIYVS010000027.1 GCA_903929655.1 uncultured Bacteroidota bacterium
CTGTCAATAAATGAGTCCGATTCCGGATAGGCAGCTAAATGAGGCGTAATATTGATTTTCGGGTGATCCCACAATTTACTTTCCTTGGGCAAAGGTTCATTGACGAACACATCAAGCGTAGCAGATGAAATTTGCCCACAATCTATCGCATTAATCAAGTCAATTTCATTTAAACACCCACCCCTACTCACATTAATAATACTCGCACCGTGCGATAGTTTATTAAAGATGCTTCCATTTAAGATATTCTTTGTACTCTGTGTCAGAGGTAAAAGACAGACTAGAATGTTCGTATCTGGCAAGAGCTTCTCAAAACTATCAATACCGTATTCACACAGAACACCATCAATTGATTTTTTAGAACTGCTCCATCCCGAAACCTTAAATCCTAACATTTGAAGCATTTTTGCTGAAGCTACACCAAGTTGCCCCAAACCAAGAATCAAGACTGTACATGTATTAGCAGCACTCGCTGGAGGATACCAAACCCAACTACGATTTTTTTGTAGCTGTTCTATTTCGTTAAACTGCCTGTGTATTTTTATAACTTGATAAGTAACGTATTCTTGCATCAAGGAAATCATGTCAGCACTAGTTAGTCGGACAATAGGAATACTTGACAAACCGGATTCACTTAAAAGGTTATCTACACCAGCACTCGCACTGAAAACTGCCTTTAAATTTGGGAAACACGATAATTCCCTAAAAGGAGAGTCATCGACTACTACTACATCTATTTCGCTATTATAAAGTTCTCCTAGTTCAACAATCTTAATGTTAGGGACAGAATGGTTAATTCTCTCTATTCCCTTTTCGGAAAATTTCAAATCAGGAGATATAATGGCGATGTTCATAACATTAGTCGAGATGAAGAGTTTTTTAAGGAAGTTCTTATAATTAAGTCCATTAACATTGAAGGTGAAATTCCTTTAGAGTTAAACCCTCCAACAAAGGACGATTTTAATGATAAATGGATATCTGGTGTGAGTTCTATCAAGATAAACTTATTCTTACTTAATTTCCCGTCGATTCGCAAATAATCTACCTTATCAAATTGACGAATAAGTAATTCAATTGAGCGCCAAATATTGGAATCTAGAAATTCAGCGCTATGCGAAATTTTCCATGAAGGCATGTTATTCATCTTATCCTCGAAAGTATATAAGCGATCAAAGAAAGGACATTTCCCATTGTCATCTTGGTAAGTACTTAAACAGCTTTGAATTATTTTTCCTTGGTCTTCAATTACACAAAGAGAAATTTCATCACCTTCAATAAACTCCTCGCAAACTACTGGCCCTAGACACAGCTCAAATAATTCTTCCACCCGCTGTTTCGCTTCTTTGTTTGTAAAGCACAAAGAATTATTGTTAATTCCTATTGAGCATGCTGAAAACAAAGGTTTGATTACAAACGGAGGACTAAAATGTGACTCAGGAAAAAAAATATCTAACTCAGATAAAGAGTAAACAACTATTTCTTTTGGAATCGGAATTCCTACCCGATTGCAGCAGTCTTTACTTAGAGATTTATCCTGACACACTGATTGAACGAACGTATCAGAACCAACGTAACGCATACCGTTAGCTTCACAAATCGAGGGGACAATTGCGGTACGATTTCGAGAATA
>CAIYVS010000028.1 GCA_903929655.1 uncultured Bacteroidota bacterium
CATTCTTTAGTTGAAGCGGTTGATATCCAAACACCCAGTGGTCAACCTGTTAAAGCAACTGTCGGAGGCACTGTAGCGGTCACTGGTTGGGGAGTAGTTTACGGCAACTGGATTTGGATCAGTGCTACAGCACCCAACGGTGCTGCTTATTCGATAATTTATGGACATTTAATGAGTATCAATGTCACAGTTGGCCAAACAGTCAAACAGGGTGATATCATCGGTGCAGCTGACGCTACCAGTTCTGTGCCGGCATTTCGCAATCCCCACGTTCATTTAGAGTATCGTGGAATTAATTATAATGATTGTCCGGCAGGTGGAGTTCCAGTTCCTTCTTAACATAGTCTATATGTGTATGAAAGCGTATATCATCCACATGCTGACGCGATGCATCCGAACGGCATTTTTGTTTCAATAAAACACAGACTTTATTAAATTCTAAAGCTTCAGCTGCGTTGGAGGGATATAATTGCATTTAGATCTCATTAATAATATTGTCACTTACTTCTTCATCCCCGGATATCTCATCTTAAAATCTTTCAAAGTTTTCTGTATTTCCTGGGCTACCAGGTAGGATTTATACCAGTTTTGATCTGCAGGAATGATATGCCAGGGCACATGGTTGCAATGATGAAAAACCTCTTCATAATACTTTCTATAACGGTCCCACAGTTTAGATTCTTCAAAATCCTTTACATTATATTTCCACATTTTACGGGGATCATCAATCCTTGCTTCCAGGCGCTTCAATTGCTCCTCGTGAGATACGTGCAGGTAGAATTTCAGTATGGTGGTATTATTATGTTCAGTCAACAGTTTTTCAAAATCATTAATAACTTCCATTCTTTTGTAGGCTGTTTTGTCATCCGTCATACCATGTACACGGGTTACAAGCACATCTTCGTAATGCGAACGGTTGAACACCTGTATCATCCCTTTTGCAGGTGCATCTTTATGAATACGCCACAAAAAATCATGAGACAATTCCTCTAGTGTAGGCTCTTTAAATGGTTTTACATTTACGCCCTGCGGGTTCATGCTGGTAAATACATCTCTTGTCAAACCATCTTTGCCGGCGGCATCCATACCCTGTATCACGATCAACAGGGAGTTCTTTGCCTCTGCATATAAAAGATTCTGGAGCTCATTCAGATCATTTAATATGGCTTCAGTTTTCTTTTTCACAGCTTCTTTCTTAAATCCTTTAGGAGCAGTAGTTGCAATATCCTTCAATCTTATCGTACTCATAGCCTGATATTTAGAATTTTCATTTTTGGAATTTAATTTTCATCATCTTCTTCATTTATCATTTTGCGATAGGCTTTTATAAAGATAGCACCGAGATTTTGATAGGGGGGTACATAATCAGAGAATTTTTCCATCACATCGGGCTTTTTTGAAAAATATTCGTCCAGGCCTTTCCATAAGTTGATCCAGTTGATATCATTTCCGGCCAGCAGTTCCGTATTGATGGCTTTAATGATAGGCTCATTCACTGCCATGGTTCCTGTTTGCTTTGATGAGATAATATGAGCTTCAGGAGCGTGGTCTAATACCACGGCAAGATTATGATAACCACCGCATGAACCCAAGACGATGATCTTATTATATTTGGTCAGTTTTTCCATGGTGACCGGCAAATGATAGCTATGCCCCCTGTGTACAATGATAGTTGGGTGTATGTTGCTGTCATCAAGGTATTTTGTAAGTGCATTTTGTGCGGTCTCGTCATCAGGTTCCGGCAAGGGCAGGTTGGCATAGATGACAACAGGCGCTCCACTGGTTGATGTAATAGTTGTCCAGTATTGTCCTTTCTCTATTTTCCATTTCCCATCCTTAAAGTTGCCCATAAAACTGGTAAATGATGTTGCTCCGTCCTTGTCGCCAAAAAAGAAAAATTGCTCCACTACTTTCTTGTCCTTGTCCAACAGGCTGGCATAGGGCACTTTGTAAATGGGTGGCAAACCTAATCTTTCCGATTGTTTGTTTGCCATAGCATCATCATTCACATGCCTGGAGCCATCAAACAAAACAGATAATAGACTGTAAATAATAAGCCCCTTACGGCTTTCTTCTTTATAAGACAGCTCATAATTCAATTTCACCTGTTTTTGTAAAAAAACAGAAAGCGTTGAGTCTTTTATGCTCCCGAAAGCATCTGCTACGTCCACCGCATCTTCCAGGTCATATTCTTTTCCCTTCTCCAAACCCGAAATAAAGTCTTTCATCAGTTTCAGTTTCTTTTCTTCATTTATCGTGCCAAGGAAATCGCTGAGGGTATTATATCCTGCACTCATGCGTATAAAAGTGCGGAAATGATCATAATGTACATAATCCAGCAATTGGTCGCCTGTCATGGGTTGCATGCGTTCCATCATCCTCCTGTAGCAGCCTATAAAACTGCTGGTGTATATTTCATCCTGCCCGTATATCATAATAAAATACAGTGCCTCCGGCGGCAGGCCCTCCAGGCATTTAAAACGCACAGTATCTTTTTCTTCGTGCAGGTCATCCATCTCCCGCACATATTTCAGGCACCGGTAAGCCAGCTCATCAGAATAAGTATCTGCCCCTACCGTGCTATGTTGCACCTTCAGCCTCACCAGGTTTATGAAAAAGCTGTCAGGCTGTTCTGTTATCGTATCAATTTCTGCTATTGTTTTTTTATGCGCATACAGCTCACCTAAGAACGGCAAGGCTTTTAAGGGGGATTTTGATTTGTCTGCAATAGTAACAATAGCCTGCACTACCCCATCATCACAACGGCGCACAGATGTGCGTAAAGGAAAATTGGTAGAGGATGCAAAATTAAAGACCTCTGCGGGGTCTAGCCTGGCGGCCATACTTATAATATCACAACTAAAAGTTTCATTGGCATATTCCCCCAGTCTTTTTATCATCATCTTCGGGTCCTGCTTGCCCATCTCGGTATAGAGATAAGCTTTGTCTTCAGGATATTGTTCATACATCATTTTATTATTGTCCAGGGTATAGATATTTACATTTTCATGGGTAAATTCTGTCAGTTTATTTTCGTTGTACGCAATGATCATTTCCCTCAGGTTATTTACAAGCCTCCTGTAGTAATAGGGTTCTTTCTTTACATCTACATTATATTTTACGAGCAGTTCGGTTATAGCCTTCAGACAGCGTATCCTTGCCTGGTTATCAGTATTCATATCCCTTCCATTGGCCGGCATATTCTCTACCAGTATCTGCATCCTGTCTATATCTTTCAGAATGGCTTTGGTAATGATGCGGTTCAGGTTGGTGTCTTCTGAATAATAAATGTATTTGTCAATGGCGCCGTCTGATACGTCTGCTTTGCGTTGCTCCTTATCTATCCGGTCATGAAAGCTTTGCCTTGTCCTGGGCACCGGGGCTATCAATGTATCCACCTCGTACAGATTCACTACCTTGGTTTCCTGCTTAGGTTTCTTTTTTCTCCATTGCGCAGATGCATCCTGCACACACAGTAAGCATAAAAGCAGCAATGCCAAAAACGAAACCATCTTTTTATCCACTCTTCCCATCATTTAATATAACGAAAAAACAAGCGTTTTTTGTCCATGCCTGTTTATATTAACAATATTAAAGCATTATGCCATAAAAACAGAACCCCGCAATGCGGGGCCTTATATTTTAACTTTTCAATTTCCAACTTTCAACTCGCAACTTACGACTTATGACTCATCAATAAGTCCATCCCGGATATAACGGAAAAGCTTCCATAAAAGTATTCACTTCACCACGAACCGCATCTATCAGTTTTTCATCGTCCGGGGCCATCAGCACCCGGTCCAGCCAATCCACTATCTTAGGCATATCATCTTCTTTTAAACCCCTCGTGGTTACCGCAGGTATGCCCACACGAATGCCCGATGTTACAAATGGCGACTTATCATCAAACGGCACCATGTTTTTATTTATGGTGATATCCGCTTTTACCAAGGTATTCTCAGCTTTTTTACCACTTATGTTCTTATTGCGCAGGTCTATAAGCAGCAGGTGATTATCAGTGCCCCCGCTAACAATATCATAGCCTTTAGCAGTAAATGCCTTAGCCATAGCCTGTGCATTGCCCACTATTTGCTTTGCATAAGTCATAAAGCCGGGTTGCAATATCTCATAAAAAGCCACTGCCTTAGCAGCTATCACATGCTCCAGCGGGCCACCCTGTGTGCCGGGGAAAACGGCCAGGTCCAGCAAGGCACTCATCATGCGTATCTCGCCTTTGGGTCCCTTTACACCCCAGGGATTTTCAAAATCTTTTTTCATCATCACCAGGCCACCACGCGGGCCACGCAAGGTTTTATGTGTTGTGGTGGTTACGAAATGGCAATCCTCAAAAGGGCTGTTCAGCAAACCTTTTGCTATCAGTCCCGCCGGGTGCGATATATCGGCCAATATCAATGCGCCCACACTATCTGCAATGGCACGTATACGCACATAGTCCCAATCGCGGCTATAGGCCGATGCCCCGCAAATGATCATTTTGGGTTTGTGCTCATGCGCCATGCGCTCCATCATATCATAATCTACCAGGCCACTGTCCTTATGCACGCCATAATGCACTGCTTTATACAGCTTGCCGGAAAAACTAACCGGGGAGCCATGCGTCAGGTGCCCGCCCATGCTCAGGTCCAGGCCCAGTATGGTATCTCCTGGCTGCAGTGCAGCCAGCATTACAGCAGCATTCGCCTGCGATCCGCTATGTGCCTGCACATTGGCATACTCCACATTAAATATCTCTTTGGCACGGTCTATCGCCAATTGCTCGCTTTTGTCCACCACCTCGCAACCGCCGTAATAGCGCCTGCCGGGATAACCCTCTGCGTATTTATTCGTCATCACACTCCCCATCGCCCTCATCACATCTGCACTCGTAAAATTTTCAGAAGCTATCAGTTCCAGTCCCCTGCGCTGGCGTTCCAGTTCCTCATGTAAAAGATCAAATATGGCGGTATCGCGTTGCATGTTTTAAAAATTAAGGCCTAAAGATATTCAAGATAAGGAATTTTTAAGGTGATAATGGTCAAAAGCCATTATTGCTATCAAACTCCGGCATCCCCTCCGGCAAGCATGCCCCAATCGAAGCTGTCATTCCGACGAAAGGAGGAATCTCCTCAGAAATAGCGGTGCAGCCAAATAGAAATCCTTTTGCCACCAGCTGCACTTTCCCTGTTCAGCTTCCTCGGCGGCGCTCCATTCAGGGCTTGGGAATTCTATTGTTTTACCCACAACACATACTATTTTAAAAAATCGTGAAAAACACCCCCTTGAATTCATTTTTTATTTGTAAGTTTAAAGCATAATGATAAACCATCTATATAATAACTATGGCTTTAGCTTCTTTTAATCATGTTTACGAATTATTTGCAGGACTTACATCTGCATTAGTAGGTATTGAAGCTGTTCAAGATTATTGTGCCACAAAATTCTCGGATAAAACAAAATTGATTGCTGAAGAAACAGAACTAAACATACAATTAACAGAAAAAATATCTAAAGAAATAGATGAAAATAAAGAAATACTTCAAAGAAATTTTAAGGAAAAGCCGCCTCACGCATTTATAAAAGTCTGTAATAAATTAAAAGAAGACACTAATGAAATTTATAAAAACAGCTTGAAAATTAAAAGTGTATTAATTGATCCAAATAATGAAAAGAACTTCGTTAAAGGAATGGCATCCAAGATCGCAGTTTTTTCATTTTTATTTTCACTTTTTATGCTAATAATGAGTGGAGTGGAAGAAATTATAAGTAAGAACGAAAACTTTAAAATTTTCGAAA
>CAIYVS010000029.1 GCA_903929655.1 uncultured Bacteroidota bacterium
GCCACACTAAAGAAGCGCACCCATCATCTGCGTTTTGTAAAAAGATATTTTTGAGGGCAATTTCCACAAACACAAAATAAATGTTAAGCAACTGAAGAAATTGTATCGGAAATGAGCCGTTTCATTTGGTTAAAACACAACGAGCTACTTCAAACCGCAAAGAAATGGAATTTGTAATTTTCGATTTGTTTTTTAATAATCATACCCTTTATAAAATATCTTAAAGATACTCTGCCCTATCTGGTATTTTATTACATCATAGTTCAGTTCCCATCCTGTTAAGTCGGCATTGGTAACAT
Organism: uncultured Bacteroidota bacterium; assembly: GCA_903929655.1. Classification (GTDB taxonomy): domain Bacteria; phylum Bacteroidota; class Bacteroidia; order Chitinophagales; family Chitinophagaceae; genus JABDGU01. The sequence continues at coordinate 300 of CAIYVS010000029.1, forward strand.
CATATACTTCGCCTTCTGTAAAGAGTCTTAAAGTACTGCTGGTGTTAATGTAGGCAACAGAATTATACTGTATGGTATAAGTGGCGGGATAATAATTTTCAAGCTCCGTTATCTCGCCTTTATAGATCACTTTAAAAGCTCCGCTGGGGTCTTTGTATGCAACCACATTATCCCCCACCCTGAATGTGGGATTAAAGAAGCCGATAGAATGTACGCTATCCTCATAAAATATTTTAAAATAACCATCACCCGAAACAAAGGCCACTAAATTATCACCTGCAGCAAAATTGATGGGAGGATAATCATCAATAACAAAAGTTTTGCCATTATGAAATATTTTGAATTGCCTGTTGGCGTCAACATAAGCAACTGTGTTTCTACCTGCATCAAAACCACCTACCGGATAATCTTCCTGGGCAATAATATTTCCGTGGTAGAATATGCGAAACTGGTTAGCAAAATTGTTATATGCTACAATATTGTCTGCCACTTTTACTCCAGACAATACACTGTCTGGTATAAAATTTTCGATGGTATAGGTCTGCCCGTTATAGTAAACACGGTACTCGTTCCTAAGTCCGTCAAGAAACTCTACAACACTATCGCCTAAAATATATTGATTGCAAATACCGGTAAGGTTTTTTGCAGTGCCATGGTCAAAAACATTAAGTGATTTCTGGTTGAGGAATGCAACAAGATTATCGCTTACAGCAAAAGTGTTTGTAAAACCCTCGTTGATCGTTTTCACACCACCACCGTAATAAATTTTAAATGAGCGTGAGTTATCAAGATAAGGAATGGCCGTTCTTCCTATTTTCATATCAACCGGCGGAAGATAATCTACTTTATGGATCAGCCCCTTGTCCCATACCATCAGTTCGTTCTGTATATTAACAAATGCAGCCAATGGCTGTGCACATAAATTAATAGTACAAATCACAGTTGATATAAAAAGGCTAAGAAGGCTCTTGTACATGTCGTAAAGTTTAGGATGTAAAATAACAAATTGGGCAAAAATAAAAAAGCCGACCTGAGAACAGGCCAGCCCCTATAAACCCTATCACTATGAAAACTTAAGCAAAAGTAAATACTGGGTCAGTAATTTCAAAATTATTTTCGTTAATAATGTATTCGGGAAAATCTATTGAAATAAAATAAAAAAGCCAGCCTGAGAACAGGCCAGCCCCTATAAACCCTATCACCATGAAAACTTCTTTATACTTGTTTAGTATTTTATTGTTTTTCTACCTACAAATATAGGTACTGTTATCATTCCAAACAAACTTTCTGAATAATTTTTAATTTTCTTTAGCAAATTGCAATAAAATGGTTATCAGTTCCTTAAACGAATGTTAAAATACAAAGCAATTAGCCCTGATTGATCTATTTTCCTTAAACTATTTTTTCTTCTTAGGTGTAAATATAGCAAGCATCCTGCGGCCTTCCATTTTAGGCATAGATTCCAGTGTTCCGAACTCAGCCATACGCTCTGCAAACTTTAATAATAATAATTCTCCCCGCTCCTGGAACATGATGGCACGTCCTTTGAACTGCACATAGCATTTTACTTTATTACCATCCTGCAGAAAATTTTCGGCATGTTTTGCTTTAAAATCAAAATCATGGTCATCTGTATTGGGGGTAAAACGTATCTCTTTTACTTCAGACTGTTTAGCCTTGGCTTTTTGTTCCTTGTCTTTTTTCTTCTTTTCGTACAGGAATTTCTTGTAGTCGATGACCCTGCAAACAGGAGGCACGGCATTGGGAGATATCTCCACCAAGTCCACTTCCTTTTCCTGCGCCATGCGTATGGCCTCTCTTATGGGATAAATTCCCGGTTCTATTCCCTCGCCTATCACCCTAACTTCAGGTATAGTAATTTCTTCGTTCAGGCGATGCTCTCTTTGTAACTGTCTTGGTCTGAAAAATTGTCCTGGTTTACTTCTTTTCTGCATTAATGGTTTTTAAAAATGATGGTAAAAATAGGATATTAATTCAAATGAATATACTACTATATAAAAAAAATCGTGTTTATGAATCTGCAGATTTGCCTTTTATCTGTTCTTTAACTAAAGCTTGTATATCAGATATAAATTCCCCTAATAACATAGCTCCTTTATCGCCCTCTCCGTGCTTACGCAAAGCCACCTTGCCCTCATTCATTTCTTTCTCCCCAATTACAAGCATATAAGGTACTTTCATCAATTCCGTATCACGTATCTTTTTACCTATCTTCTCATTCCGGTCGTCCACTTCTGCCCTTATATCATGTTTTTTTAGCTCCTTCTCCACAAAATGGGCGTATTCGCTGTATTTATCGCTGATGGGCAAAACCTTTACCTGTAGCGGTGCCAGCCATAAAGGGAAGTTAGCAGCACAGTGCTCTATTAATACTGCCACAAAGCGCTCCATAGAGCCAAATGGGGCCCTGTGTATCATTACCGGGCGCTTGCGGCTGTTATCAGAATCAATGTATTCCAATTCAAATCTTTCGGGCAAATTATAATCTACCTGTATGGTACCTAATTGCCAGCTCCTGCCCAGCGCATCCTTCACCATAAAATCCAGCTTAGGGCCATAGAAAGCCGCCTCACCATATTCTATCACAGTTTTCAGGCCTTTTTCTTCAGCTGCCTGCATAATGGCCTTTTCAGCTATTTCCCAATTCTCGTCGCTGCCAATATACTTGCTCCTGTCTTCCTGGTCTCTTAAAGATATCTGTGCTGTATAATCATGAAAATCCAGCGATTTAAATACATACAATACCAGGTCTATTACCTTTTTAAATTCTTCCAGCACTTGCTCGGGACGACAGAACAAATGCGCATCATCCTGGGTAAAGCCACGTACGCGGGTCAAGCCAATGCACAAGATTCAGAACGGATGTGTTTGATGTCTTCCTGGTCCAGGCAGGTGGTCTCAGGTGCTGCCTGCTACCGCAAGTGA
>CAIYVS010000030.1 GCA_903929655.1 uncultured Bacteroidota bacterium
AAATCAGACAGGCCGAGGATGAAAGCCGCCCAATGCTCCGTTCAGATTTTTATCTTTCCTGTTCATTTGTGGGACCTGTACAAATTGCAAACCTCGTACATGTGCGTCTTTAGCCTGTGCTTCTGTGTCCAATTTTCTTAACGCCATTTCCATAATGCCGATCCTCAATTGAGCATCATCATTTTAAAGAGCTTGGGCACAGACTGTATATAGAGGATAGCAGGAATATATATTGCTTTAAGAATTTTCAGGAGGTGGTATGAGGGATAAGATACGTTGGGCGTTTACAGTGTTGTTATAGCGTTCTTTTAGCTTTTCTGAACGCTTGCTGATATCTGCTTCTGTAAAGGGTGTATCCATGAGTTCCTTTATTTTATTGCTTATTTCGGCGCTTGTGTTGGCTATGTTGCATATGCTTTCCAGGCCGGTGCTGCGCAGCATGGCATCGTTGGCAAGTATATGCCTGCCGTAAAACAGTGCTATGAGCAGCTTGGTCTTCATGCCCGTAGGCTGAAAGGTAAGCATGACGTGTATCTGTGCTTCTTTCATCAATTGCTCCATCTCGGTGGTAGATGGGTTTTCTACGAGCCTGCAATGGGGCAGGGCAGCACAGGCCTGTTTCATTTCCGGCGATGGGTTTCTGCCTGCAATAACAAGTGGTACTTCTATTTTAGAAAACACTTCCTTTAAAAGATAAAACACCGCTTCGCTGTTTTCTATATGGGCCAGGTTGCCATGAAACAAACAATAAGTGCCTTTGCCTGTGGCTGACAGAACTTCTTTATATGGATGAAAGGGCGGGGTTAAAGAGAAGAGGGCATTGGGGTAGAGGTTTTTAAAGAATGCAAAATCGGAGGTGGAGATGGGCAGGAATGCCTGTATGTCTTGCAGGCTGGCCTCATACTTTTTCAGTAAACGGCTTTCTATATAGTAGTAGAGTTTTTTGAGCGGGTGTTTTGCTTTTTGCCCCAGTTGCCGAAAATAATCGTGCTCGATATTATGATTGCGTATGATCTTGAACCTGTGTTTAAGGAGGGGATCGGATTTATAATAGGAGCAATGCACGCCCTCGAAAAATATAGGAGCATCTATTTCCTGCAGTCGTTTCAGCAGTAGGGGGTCCCGGCGGGAATAGATCATATAGGGTGTATTGAGTGAGAGGCCTGCCAGCCCGGTTTTGCGGGGGTAGTACCATACTTCTTTACACCATTTATTCAGCTCTGCTGATTCGGGCCTGTTGTTGTACTGAAAGCAATGCAGGTAGATCTCGGCCCCTGCATCGTGCAGGTAGCGTATCCGGTAGTACATGTCGATAGCTGCGCCATAATCCAGGGGGTATGGAATATCCAGTGCGACGATATGTAATTTAATGGGCTGCAAGATATGCGTAGGTTTTAAGAAGTGTTTTGGTCTCTTCCTGCCAGCAATATTTTTCGCGGGCTTTCAGGCAATTGTCCTGTAATCGATTATAGTATGCTTCATCATGAAGCAATTTATTTAATGCAGATGCAATGTTTTCGGGTGTGGGATCATCTATAAGATAAGCTATTTCGTACTCGGCGTTTATTTTCTCGTACTCAGGGTATTTAATGCAAAGCTGGGGCACGCCATAGTGCATATAATCGAAAAAACGGTTGGCCAGCGATAAGCGGTTGCTGAGGCTGGTTTCTTCGAAGAGGGTGATACCCACTTTAGCATGCATGGTGTAATGTGTGAGCTGGTCGGGCGGCACATAGCCTTTGAAACTGATCTTGTTTTCGAGGCCATACTGTTTAGTAAGTGCCAGGGCCTGCTCATAAAAATTACCTTCTCCACACACCACCAGGGGTACATCTACATATTGCATGGCGGGTATGAGCTGCTCAAATCTGCGGCCAACATTTACCGCGCCCTGGTATAATATGAAGGGGTCTTTTTTAAGGGGTAATTGCAGCGGTTTTAAGATGGTTGCATTGCGCACAATGCCATAACTGACACCGTATTTTCTTTTCAGTTCTTCTGCATAGCATTCGCCTATGGTATATCCTACCGGGAAATTGGGTACGGTATGCATCCCTATCCAGTTCCACATTTTATGGATAGCGGGACGGGAGATGACTTCTTTCATTTCGGTAAATAATTCGTGTGCATCATACGCTCTTTTCTTGCCTCTTATTTTAGAGGCATAATAAACAGGCATGATGGTATCGAGGTCTATGGCGCAGAAAATATCGGCTTTTTTGAAGAGGAGATAAAAGAAGAGTTTGATCCAGTAGTCGAGATACATGATCTTTCCCTGCTCTGCAATGATGGGTAAGCGCTTTTGTTTGAATGGCCTTTCTAATAATGGTTTGCTTTTTTTTCTCTTTAAGCCTACCAGGGTCACATCATAACCTGCATTTGCCAGGGTAGAACATATGCGGTTCATACGCTGGTCGTAATTCAGATCGTTGGTTACGGTGCAAACTATCCGGGTGGCTTTCTTCATGGGTGCTCTGTAGTGAAATAAATTTTTTGACCGTCTATAAAACAATAGGGAGGTTCGAAGCCGGGCATAAAGGTGGCCCTTATATAACGTTCTGTTTTCTCTTTATCCCAGGATAGCTCAATTTGTTTCAGCTTATTGATGCCTGATCTGTAATGCAGGGATGTGCCGTACTTAGGTACGAGTGATTCCTGCGGAACAGGCGTATAATTGCCATTGATGACATGCGATATTGTTTGCCTGAATAATTTTACTGAGGCATCGTAGGTGAGTTTATACAGATCGTTCACCCAGCATTTTTCGGGGATAGGGAATCTTTCCTGGAATATGATATCGCCATGGTCGATGCCGGTATCTATTTTGTGTATGGTGGTGCCAAATTCTGTTTTCCCTTCTATTATGGCGTAGGAAAACTGGTTGCTTCCGCGGTACTCGGGCAGGGGCGCCATGTGCAGATTAATAGCGGATTGTGATGCTTTATTGATATCAGCTTCTTTTAATATTTCATGGTATTGAACAGAATAGATGATATCGCAGGGGGGTAACTTATCCAGGCCATCTATGATGGGAATGTTATGTTCCTCCGCCAGGATGTTCAGGTCGTGGGCGTTGCCAAATTCTTTGCGCACACGTGTTAGCAGGCCTGTTATTTCTATATTCAGTTGCTCTCTTTGAGATATTAAATACAAAAAACATTCATAGCCAATGGGTTTAGACCCCAGGAACACTACTTTTTTCTTTTGCATCGTGTAAAAATAACTCTTTCGAACTTGCGTTTTATATTTGTTGCCGGCAATAATGCAAAAAAAGCGCTTTTTAATTCTCGCAAACAGAATTCCTTATCCCTTAACAGATGGGGGTAATCTGGCCATGAACGCCATGATAGAGGGTTATCTGCATGCAGGGAAGGAGGTTTATTTGCTGGCTATGCATACCATGCGCCACCCGGTGCCAGCTGAGCGTTTGGCCAATTTATATAAGGATATATTTGCTTTTAGTACAGTTGATGTTGATAATTCTGTTCATTTTATTGGCACATTAAAGAATTTTTTATTTAGCAGAAAGCCAAATCATGCGGAACGTTTTTATCATGCCTCCTTTCAAAAAAAGCTGGCCGAGGTGCTTGAGGCATTTAAACCTGAGGTGACCTTTACTGCGCCCTGGTGCGGTCATTGCACGTCGCTGCTGCCGGAACTGCAGCTGGCGGCGTTCCAGTTGCA
>CAIYVS010000031.1 GCA_903929655.1 uncultured Bacteroidota bacterium
AATATAAATTTCCATCTTGTTAATAGTTATCCTGGCCTTTCCTCACCAGCACATCTAAATTAACTCTTAGATTATCATTTATTTTGCCCTTTTCACCTACATTAAAATCCAGCCTGTTCAGTTCAAACTCACTCTTCAGTTGGTATCCATTCCCCAGCACAGTAGCAGTAAAAGGCATTTTAAGCGTTTTCGTAATCCCTTTTATACTAAGCTTGCCATATAAAATATATGTACCAGTCTTTGTTCCATTCTCGATCTTAATAGACTGTATCTTAATAAGTGGAAATTTTTCCGCATTAAAGTATTTCTCCTGTTTCAGGTCATGATCTCTAAGCCTTATACCCGTACTGATTGTATTTACATCCACGCTTGCCTCAATAGAGGACTTCTCAATATCTTTCGGGTCAAATACAATAACACCTTTCAGGCCCTTAAAGCTGCCATTAACAGTCGTTGTAATAAAAAGATGGTTAACAATGCTGAACTTTACGGACGAACCCTCATCACTGGCCACATATTTTTGTGCCAATACACCTAAACCATGCAAAATTACTAATGCCGATATGAAACTCTTTTTTATCATTTTTATGTACCCTCCTCACAAATATTACTACCTAATCTATGCCAATCCCCCGGATATTCCCTAAATATTTCGTCTTAATTGTAGTATATTTATGTTACCCCTGTTTAAGATCTTTAATTTTTAAAACCCTCTATAAATGAAACACTTTTATTTATTCATTCCGCTGTGTTTTTTTCTGTGCTCCTGTCATAAAACCACCTCTACAGGCACTACATTTTCTTATTCTGTAAGTAAAATTCAAAACGATACCATTGTCGCAGGGTCCATGGCAGATCTTCTTTTACAAATAGATCCATTGCATGGCTATCCCGATTCTGTAACATTAAAAATAACAGGACTTCCGGCTAATATTACCATGAAGCCCTCTATATACAGCCACATGCCTCCATTCCGGGAAGATTTTATTTTCACCGCAAACGATTCTGTTGCTCTTGGAGTATACCCGATTACACTAACTGCCTCTTGCCCTTCCTTGGCAGACAAAGTCTACACCTTTGATATGACAGTTATGCCGGCAGATTGTTCGGTAAAACTGGTTGATACAGCAAATGCCTACGATACATGCAATATCGGCAATTATTATTACCCGGTAAATATTAGCGAAGGTAATGCCCCTTACCAGATATCTATAGAAGGTTTAGGTGGATCATCGGCCTCTGTATTCGCCGATGTTAACTGCCCCGCCAATACTTTTTCAATTTCCCGGCAGAATATAAGCAGTAATCTTTCCATCCAGGGAACAGGCACCTTTACAGCAACTAAAATAATGATAAACTATAGTGTTTTTGATGTGGCAAACCCCACAGTAACCTGCAGCCTCACCATGAGCAGGTAACACAGTCAGGCTTCAATTTTGGAAAATGTTTATCACTTCAGGCATTTCATCATACTGTCCCAAAGTTGGTCTGCAGCTTTGTCCCAATTAAATTTTTTCACCTGCACGCCGGCAGCAGCAATAAGTTTGGCACGCAGGTTTTCATCCTTATATATCAGCTCCATCTTATTGGCAATATCCTGCACATCATTCGGATCCACAAGCAAAGCAGCATCACCCGCTACTTCCGGCATAGAAGATGTGTTACTCACAATCGCAGGAACATTACATTGCAATGCCTCCAGGATAGGTATCCCGAAACCTTCAAATAAAGAAGGATAAACCAACACATAAGCAGCTCCTATCACCTTTGATAGCTCATCCACATTCATATACCCCACCCATTTCACATCTTCCTTAAACGGCATGTTTTCCTTCATCTCCGCCACCTCTTCATACTTCCATGCAAGCCTGCCTGCTATCACCAGTTTCATATTGCTGCGAAACCTTTTCTTGAAGGCCACAAAAGCTTTCAGCAGATTTACAATGTTTTTCCTCGGGTGCAATGCCCCGGCAAAAACAAAATATTCACAGCCTTCAGCATATTGCTTTTTTACCACTTCGCGCTCCGTTGTGCTTAGCGGTTTGTATTCTTCATGGGCACCATTATACGCCACATCTATTTTCGCAGGATCGATCCCATAACGGCTGCTGATATCATGCTTTGAAAAATTAGAGACCGTATATATCTGTTTGGCTTTCCTGGCAAATAACGGAGAATAATGTCTCCAGTACCAGCGGTGGCTCGTCACAAAATGGTCAGGGTAATGCTCAAATGCCAGGTCATGTATCACAAGGCAGGTTGGCACTTTGGTGCTCAATGACATAAATCCGTCCGGCGACAAAAAAAGGTCAGCCTTATACGTCTTCAGAAGAAAAGGGATACTCCACTCAAACCAGAGGTAAAAAAGAACAGGGTGCCTTGCCTGCGGCGGGGCCACAACAGCTTTTACATTTGGTGCAAAAATAAATGAGGCATCATATGGCCGGTCAAAAAAGAAAATAAACTCATGTTCAGGATGTTTGCGTACGATCCGTTCAAGCGTTTGATAGGTAAACCAACCAATCCCTTCCAGTTTTCCCTTTAATAATAACCTTGTATTTACTGCAATGCGCATAGCTGTGGGGGCAAAAATATAATTTTACAGTTTATCGCTGGCTCAAATATTTCGGAAAGGCACTGTTTTTTAAAAAAAACTCATTACTCCCCGTAAATCCCAAATCACGCATAGTATTAATACACATACTTCTCGCACCTAAGATGAATTATATACCTTCATAGCATCGGTGTATGCTTCTTATCTGCTTGTTAAAGAGGAGTCTTCCTTTTAAAAACAAAAACAAATAATAGTAATTTGCATAAAATTCTCATTTATGAATAAATTTTTCCTCCTCTCTTTTCTCACACTTTCAATCGTTGCAAATATCTATGCCCAAAAAGTAAGCTATACAGGCGATATGATTTATGTGGATGACCAACCCTATGCAATAATGAAAAAATCCGGTGGCATTGTATCCGATTACAGCATTCGTACCCTCGGCAATAAAGAAATAATGATAGTTCATTTTGACAAAGGTGATGGCGGCTCCATGAAATACCTGGCTACTTTTATCGGTAGTGGTATGCAGGTATTTATCAAAAACGATTTTGGTTTTGGTAAAAAACTGGCACGGGAAGTAGTAGAGAATGACCTGATAAAAAACGGAGAACTGAACCCAGCCGGAGAAAGACGCTTTTTAATGGCCCACAGCCCCGGTAGCGGAGATTACACACCAAACGATAGCAAACCCGCCTATACAGAACCCGAAACCAGGGCTAGCAGAACAGATGAATACAAAGCAGATCGTGACAACTACGGCTCAGGTAATGATTATAATAGTACCCGTCACACAGAAACCGAGACCAGGATGAGCGGAACAACAGAATATCATACCGACCGACAATACTCTGGCTCCGACAACAATAAGCACTCAAATACATGGAACGAAACAAGCAAACCCGGAACAGTAGACCGCGACCGCGGACGCAATATTTATGTGGCAGGAGATCGTATAAGGCAGGACAATAAGCTGATCGGCATTTACACAAAAACCAGCTCAGCATCCGAAGGAACAATATTCAATGTTTTCAGTTTCTACCTGCCAGACGGTACCAAAATTGCAGAAGCAAGGATCACACAATTTAACAGCGACCATTATAA
>CAIYVS010000032.1 GCA_903929655.1 uncultured Bacteroidota bacterium
CAGATCTACCTAAGAGCAAGATGAAGTTTTACCATATGGCTGGCGAGGGTGATGTGGCTAGATCAGCTGACTTACTATTCCGCGGTGTAGAAATTGCTACCGTACCACAGCGCGAGCACCGTTACGAAAAGCTTGTCGAACAAATGAAAGCCGCCGGTGTCGACCCCAAGAGTCCCGGCTTTGCGCCGTACGTTTCTGCTTTCAAAAACGGCCTGCCACCACATGGCGGTTTTGGCTTTGGGATCGACAGACTGACCGAGAAAGCCATTGGCCTAGCCACTCGGCCATCCGACCTTGTAAGGATTGCAAATGTAATAAAAAACCGTTTCACCGCAATACAAATTATTTAGGATCTGTGATAATCGTTTTTTAACGAAATACCTTATTAACTTAACAAATATCACGCTACTTTTACAGGCATGTACCCGGATTTTCAAGTATTATTTCAAAGCATTTTTGGCACTGATATGCCTGTATGGCTCAGCATATTTAAAACCTTCGGTTTTTTTGTTGCACTCTCCTTTATTGCTGCGGCATGGACCACTATACTGGAATTAAAAAGAAAAGAAGAGCAAGGCCTGCTGATACCCGAAATCAGCAGTATTACTGTGGGCGAACCTGCATCTACCAACGAACTGATATGGTCTGCTGTGCTGGGTTTTGTGCTTGGATATAAAGTAGGTGGCCTGTTCGGGCATTTCAGTGAAATATCGCCCAACCCGGCCGGCTATCTTTTCTCGGTAAAGGGCAGCCTGATAGTGGGCATTGTCGGTGCTTTGGTAATGGCATACAGTACCTATGCTGAAAAAAAGAAAAAGCAATTGCCGGAACCCGAAACTAAAAAAGTGGCTATTTACCCGCATCAAAGAATGGGTGAGATACTGGCCATAGCAGCCATAGGCGGCCTTATAGGCGCCAAGATCTTTAATGCTTTAGAAAGCTGGGACGACTTTATAAAAGACCCCGCAGGCAATCTTTTATCGTCCAGCGGACTTACTTTTTACGGGGGCTTAATAGTGGCCACTGCGGCTTTCTATTTTTATGCACGTAAATACAAAATCCCGTTCAGGCATTTGTGTGATGCCACTACTCCCGGCCTTATGCTGGCCTATGGCATAGGACGCCTGGGCTGCCATTTTTCGGGCGATGGGGACTGGGGAAAATTCAATACAGCTTATGTAACCGGACCGGACGGGGCTTTAAGACTTGCGTCTGCCAATGATAAGTATGGCTTCATACACCAGTTGCCAAGGACCCAGGAGGCCTTTTTCCAAGCACCGGGTTGGTTGCCCAGGTGGATGGTTGCCATGAATTACCCGCACAATGTAAACCACGAAGGCATACAGATGATGGGATGCACAGGCGATTACTGCAATGTGCTGCCAGTGGGAGTGTTCCCTACCCCGGTTTATGAAGCCGTTACCTGCATTTTGCTTTTCTTCCTGCTTTGGGCAATGCGCAAAAAGTTCAGGTATCCTTTACACCTGTTTGGGTTTTATCTTATTCTGAATGGCATTGAGCGTTTCCTGATAGAAACGATAAGGGTGAATTATAAGTATGACCTGGGCTTTATTCATCCCAGCCAGGCAGAGATCATATCTGTGGTAATGGTGCTGGCAGGAATAGGCATTTTACTGTTTTATAAGAAGAAGGAAATTGTTAGTGAAGAAGTGAGGCCGTTTATTAAAGAATAGGGGCAAAAATAATTCCGTGAACAGGCCGTATTTTAATCTCGTACACGATCTAATTGACAGCTACATTGCCTGTTCTTTTTCAATGTGTGAAAAGTTGAAAAAAAATTACAAAACTGATGAAAGCCTTTTACGGGCGTACAGAGTAAAAATAATTCCTAAAGAAGGCGATGTAGACAATATTCATTACTCTTTTCATGGAGTTGGATGTTATTTTGAATTCAAAGACGGAATTATTGATATTGATTTTGGACCCGATGACCGTTGTGATGGATTTGATGAATACAGGCTTTATAAGTACCTGGAAAATATGCTCTTCAATAATAAATACAATACAATAATAGACAAACAGGCTTTTAAACGTCAATTCTCAGAACTGATCACTGCAGGGATCATTACAAATCCACAACTCGCACCAAGTTCACATTTGTATTACCTGAAAGATCACCTATCATAAGAAAAGAATGCGAGGAAACACTATATTTTATACTACAGCATGTGCCAACCAATGGCTGCTGTTCAATTCTGTATTGGCCTGTTCTGCGGCCTCTATAGGAGCGAAATTGGATAATGCTTCACCCTTGCCTTTACGCACTACTACGGTGTGCTCAAAATGTGCTGAAGGCTTCGCATCTGCGGTTACTACAGTCCAGCCATCATCAAGCGTATATACATCTCTTGTGCCGAGGTTGATCATGGGCTCTATGGCTATTACCATGCCTTCCTGCAAACGTTTGCCTGATCCGCGATGGCCGTAATTAGGCACCTGGGGATCCTCGTGCAGATCCCGGCCTACGCCGTGTCCCACCAGTTCGCGAACAACACCATAGCCATGAATTTTATTAGCGTAGTTCTCTACTGCATAAGATATATCCCCTACCCTGTTGTTAGCAGCCGCCTGCGCTATGCCAAGAAATAAACATTCTTTGGTAACACGCAGTAGTTTCAAAGTCTCAGGGTTCACATCGCCTATTGCAAATGTATAGGCGTGGTCGCCATGATAACCGTTTTTGTAAAAACCGCAATCTACAGAAACTATATCTCCGTCTTTCAGTTCGTATGTACCGGGGAAACCATGAACTACTACTTCATTCACAGATATGCAAAGGGCATAAGGATAGCCGTGGTAGCCTTTAAATGAAGGTGTACCGCCATTATCCAGTATAAACTCTTCAGCCATCTTATCAATAGAAGCTGTAGTTATACCGGGCTTTAAAAAATTTGCCACCTCTGTTAAGGTGGCAGTAACCATTAAAGCATTTTTTCTTATTAATTCAATTTCCTGATGATTCCTGATATGTATCATGCACTCAAATTCTTTTTTAAACAGGCGTACTAACGGAAGTACGTCCTGATATACGACCTGTCTTCATCAAACCATCATAGTGGTGCATCAGCAGGTAGCTTTCTACTTGTTGCAGGGTATCAAGGATAACACCTACACCGATCAGCATGGAAGTACCACCATAGAACGATGCGAAACCGCTTGTTACACCTAAGAGCGCTGCTATACCCGGAAGTATACCTGCAAGAGCAAGGAAGAATGCACCGGGTAATGTAATACGATCCATGATTGTTGCAATATAGTCGGCTGTAGGCTCCCCTGGTTTTATACCTGGTATGAAACTGTTGTTACGTTTCAGGTTATCGGCCATTTCGGTGGG
>CAIYVS010000033.1 GCA_903929655.1 uncultured Bacteroidota bacterium
AAACTTATTTTATGCCTTTTCAAAACATTAAGCCGGTAAGCCAAAAGGAGGTCTATCATTTTATATTGATGCCGTGTTGTCCCCTGGCCTGTATATTCCTTAAAATCAGATACTGATGGGCCTGGTAGTGCTGATGAAAGGCCATCGGTTTCATAGGTATTGAACATAGAATAGCCTGCTATCAACCGCCAGTGTTTATATACTCTGTGTTCATAAAAGATACCTAACTGGTCGGCCAGTATCGGGTCAACGCCTTCATATCCTAGACCCGGAAAAATAAAATTGGTAAATGAAAGTTTTATAGAATTGTTATAATCTTTTTGGGCAATTGCATGATTTGAAATGGAAACAAAAAAAAGTGCTGAAATAAATACTTTCCTCGTAATTCTGTAGTTAAGTTTCATAGTTTATGTATTTAATAATGATATAGGAAAACATAAATGTACAGAAGAAAAGATAGAATAATTGTTAATGCACCTAAAAACTCACCATCCCAAAAGCTGTTTCAGTTTGCTCATTCCGCTTTTGCTCACCATCACCTTCGATCCGCAGTGCAATAATGCAATATGGCTTTCTTTTTCATAAGGCTCTATACGGTTTAGCTGGCTCACAGGTACCAGGTAAGAACGGTGTACCCTTACAAATTGTTCCGGGTCCAGGCTTTGCTCCAGTTGGGATAATGTGCTTTTCTTTAAATAGTTTCCATCCTTCGTAAATATCTTCACATAATCATCATTAGCCTCCAGGTATAAAATATCCTGGGCAGGTATGATGCGTATCGTGCCATTGTCCTTTACTACAATACGGTGCTGGTAACCCTCATACACAATGCCTTCCAGCATGGGGGCTATTGCCTGGGCAGGTTTCTGTGTTGCCTGTTTCAGCCATTTTTGTAGTGCAGTTTCAAAACGCTCACGGCCAATTGGTTTTAGTAAATAATCCACTGCATGCGCCTCAAAAGCTTTTAAGGCATATTCGTCAAATGCAGTTGTAAAGATCACAGAAGGAGGCTTATCCAAAAGTTCCAGCATCTCAAAACCCGATACCCTGGGCATCTGCACATCCAGGAAAATAAGATCAGGACTATGTTCCTGTATAGCCTTAAAACCTTCAAAACCGTCCGCACATTCAGCCACCACTTCAAACTGCGAATGAGCCTGTAGAAAAGTTTTTAATAGCTGTCTTGCCAGCGGTTCATCGTCTATCAATATCACTTTATACATGCTGCTGTGGTATTTTTAAAATAGTTGTAAATGTTTCATCGTCTTTATGGGTTTCCAAGAGGTCTGCACGGCCATATAATAAATACAAGCGCCGGTTAATTCCATCCAGCCCGAAACCTGTTCCTTTCGAGGTCTGCATGGATGCATCGTATGGATTAGTGATCTTTATTTCCAGCATGGGCGTAATGAGTTGTATGCGCATAGTTATCACCACCTTCCCTGTTTTGCCATACAAGCCAAATTTGATGGCATTCTCCAGCAATGGTTGTAGCAGAAAAGGGGGTATCACTGCATCATCTGTATAGTCTTTTTTATACTCCACCTGTAGCCGGTCACCAAAACGAATTGACTCAATAGCAAGGTAAGATTGCACATACTCCAGTTCTTCATCAATCGGCATGGTATCCTTAGCTTCCCGCTTCACAGAACTCCTCAGGAATTCTGACAATTTGCCGATCATCTCCTGCGCCTTATCAGGTTCTATCATAATAAGTGCACTGATAGAATTCAGGCTGTTATATAAAAAATGGGGTTGCAATTGCTGTCTTAATTTAAAGAGCTCTGCCTCGCGCACCAAAGTAGCTGCATCCGACTGTAATTGCAGTTTTTGCTCCAGCGATTCTGTTTTTCTGTTCAGGGCAGTGTAAGTGGCAGTCCAGGCATAAATAACACAGTAAATAGTAATGCGCAAAGGCAAAGTCTGCACCAGCCACACATCATAAGCAGGGTTCTTAGGGCTCAGCCATAAACGCAACAATTCAAAATCGAGCACACAACTCACCATGCTGAAAAAAACAGCAATGATGATGGCATATAAAATAATGGCCACCGGAGTAGGGTAGGAGCGCACCACCAGGAAAATGCACCAAATGGTAAGAAAGAAAATACTGATGCTGAGTATATTGTCCTTTACTGCTAGTTCCCGGCTTAAATGTCCTATAGTTGTCAGGGTATAAAAATGGAAAGTGACCGCCACAATAAGATGCAGCGTCAATAACCAAATCATATTCCTGGAAAATATGGACAAATGCTATTTATGATTTATGATGTATGATTTATGATTGGCTATGACCCAATATTTCCTCTGCTTTAGATAACTTGGGATAGTTTTCCCACAGCGGAGCAGGAACCAGCTCCGGCTCCTTAACAACCGAAAAAAGCATGCACCCATTCTGTAAAGCCACCGGGCGCAGGTCTTTTACGGCCAGTAATTTCCAGATGATGGTCCTTCCGTGGCGGTCTATCATGGTAGCCTCATCGTCCTCAGCAACTTTTCTTGCCTCTGTCAAAGCTTCTGTCTCATCTTCAGCATATATCAGTCTCCACTGTTCCTCGTATTGGTCTGTTGGCCTGCCCTCACATTCTATACTATAAACAAGCTGTGCTATAAATGCTGCTTTATTCATTGGGACTGGAATTTGGAATTTGTTATTTGTTATTTGCTTTTAGTATGATTTTATCTCAATGCTGCCGAACGAAACGCTACCCCTCAATATCAGTGTTTTCTTTTGTTCGGGGCTGGCCGCGGTCTGCATGCTACGTTCATCCTCCACATTACTGAAAGCCGGGTTGATCTCGTTTTGTATTTCCCAGTGAGAAGGGACAATAAGTTCCAATCCGCCAAACGATATTTTGACATCCAGTACAATTGTCTTTTCAGTACTGTCCGCCTGCATCAGGTTGATCTCGCATCCTCCGAAGGTGGCGGATACGGTGCCGCCGTGAAAATCTTTGGATGTTACGAATTCTTTTCTTCCGCCAAATGTGACATCGATATTCAAAGTGTTTTCTGATGTAGTATTGGATTGCGTCTGCCCCACAGTTGCCGGGCTAACGGGGTAAAACTTTCGCCTGGGACGGAAGGCTATAGCAAGGCCTCCTAGGATAAGCGTCACCGGCCATATGAAATGACTGGATGCTACTCCGTTTATGGTGAACTCGGGTGTCAGGTTGGCTATGCCTATTATCATCAGTATCCACCATGCCGGGTTGCGGAAACCGCTTTTTATGGCTATTAATGCCCCTACCAGGATGAGAACGATAGGCCAGGTAAATACAAAACTAAACCAAATAATACCCAGGGTTTTAAGTAATAATAATATACCTATTATAGCAAGGGCTATGCCGAAGATGGCCTTGTCCCTTTGGCGGTGTTGGTGATACTGCTCCCAATCCTGCCCATACCTGTTTCTGCAATTGCGACGTGACATGTTATTTTAAATTATGTTGTAAAAGTATCATAATCAAGCCACCCGCGAAAGCCTCATTAGGTAAGGCCGAGTTGAAAATCGGTAAAGGGGGAATATTAGTCGGTAAATGGAATGTGGGGAATATGATCCAAGCCTAATCAAAAGGATATCCCGGAATATAGATATGCAGCTAAAGACAGCATTCTTTGTTTGATCTTACTTCTACCTAATTGTTCTGCGCTCCGGCATCGATCCATTTCCTGATCTGGGTAATAATACAATCGGCCAGTTTATTGCCACCAAGCGGCATCGCATTAAATCCGGTCAGGTGCTCCAGGTCGGACAGTAGTTTCCCGTTTTGGGCCTGTACCAGTAAGCTGCTGTAATTATCAAGTATGATCCCTCCGCCGGATGAGGAAGCAACTGCAGAAGCGTGGCAGGAATAGCAATTGCTTTTTAAAATGGGCGCTATCGCGGCAGCATAAGTAAATTTAGTGGTGTCGCACACAACAGCGCAATTTGTATCATTAGGTGCACCTTTGTCTATCCAGCGCTTTATATAACTTAGTTGAGTGCTGTCCAGTTTAGGCGTAGGAGACTGGGGCATTTTACCTTTGGTACATTCAGTATAAACTTTGCTGGCAGCACTATTGCCTTTTACCAGTCCCTTAGCTAAAATGCCCGTATAAGTACTCAGGTTATATCCTTTCTTAGCAGTAATTGCATCATGGCAACCGCTTTTTGCGCAGGAGCCCCTAAAGACAGGTAATACATCCCTTTGAAAACAAACTGATGTATCCGTGGCTACTGTTGTAGTATCATGATTATTGTTCGTAGCGGTAGTGTCATTTGTTACAATTGGAATAACAGTGGCGGATTTATGTGTGCAGGCGTAAAAACAGCTAACTGAAAATAGAATAAGTGTAACAAGTGCAGTTTTCTTCACAAGGTATGTGTTTGAATTAATAAGCATTGATGTATGGAATACAATTAATTGCATGCAAAAATACGCGACCGAAAGGACATGCAAGATTGTAAAATTGTTAAGTCTGTGTAAACAGAAAGCAGCTTATTTTTATTTTAAGTAAAGCCGACCAGTGGCATAATATAATTGGGTCGCATCCATCTAATGGAGGGCTTATTCTGAAATTTTGCAGGTACTCTTGTTACCGCTTAGCGGACATATTTGACCTCAACCAAATTAGGAAGCCTCCGGGTGTATGGTGTATATTAGATAGAGATTGCTATTTTTTTTGGTATGCAGTTTACGATACCTAAACAATCAAGAGATACTATAATACTAATAGGCATTTTCAAATGTCAACTGGTTTTTGTGTGTAGTATTGCTTGCAATCCAATATTTCAGCACTTTATAAAATTGCCGCACACATTGGAACTGAGGAAATCAGATCAATACAAATAGCACTTATGCTTGCTCCTTCACAGTCCTTTCTTTTTTTATTGCCTCTACGGCTGCACATATCTCGTAATCTTCGGTCTCTAAAGCAATGCCTTCGCATAAAAAATTCAGGCTCTTATCAGAGAGGTTTAATTCTTTTATTTTGGCTATCATTTCTTCCGGGGGCAGACCGCTGAGATGGAGCCTGAGTTTTTCTTTTGCAGCATCTGCATATTTCTCAAGCTCCAGCATTGTTTTCTTAACTTCTTTTTTGGCTTCCTCTTTCATACATACAAAAATACTGACAAATTAACTGATTTAGACCTTTGCCTCTTCTTTCTTTTACAAAGGCTGGATAAAGGGCTAATAAAAACCCCCGCTGGCCGGGCGGGGGGATAAAAATGAGCAAATGATTTATGACTTATGCTTCCATATTTTTCCGAGGTTGTAGCTGTAACCTATATCAACTGTGCCGGCACCGGTGTTGTTCTTGCCATCTGCACTGTTTTTCTGTATATTCAAAAAGCCATAATTGCCACCACCTTCTATAAACAGATTGCCATGTCCTAAACGATAGCTGATGCCGAGGTTGCCTTCTATGCCAAAATTAGCCATGTGCAACTGGCTCTTTATGTCGTTTGTAGCATTAAAAGACTGTGTGCCTGCGGGCAGTGCGTTTTGCCCGGCTGCATCGGTATAAAACTCACTATTGCCACTGGTTACCTGGTGTGCAGATACAAGGAAAGCCACGAAAGGACCAGCAGCTATATAAACACGGAACGGCGATTTTTTAATATCCCATCCGCATTTTGCAAGCAGGGGTATCATCAGGTAATTTAGTTTTGATTCACTGTTATAATTGGCGTAAAGATATTGAGGTGCCTGTCCGTCGGGAAACAATGCAGCCATAGCAGGAGGCGTAGTAAAGGCCTGCATACCGTTTTTCTTACCGCCCTGCTCTGAGTACTGTGCCATAAGTTCTAAAGAGAACATATTTGTTACTTTATACTCTGCAAATACGCCTGCATCTGCACCCAGCCTGGAACTATAGCCCGTGCTGAGTGGGGTTTGATCGCCCGCTGCGGCCGTTAAATTGGGTATGCTCATACCCCCGCGAATCCCCAAACTGAGATTTTGTGCCTGGGTATTAAAAGCTAAAAGGATGAACGAACTGAGCAAAAGATATAAGCGTGAAGTATTTACAAATCGTACTTTTTTGTTTCTCATGATAAACCTCCTTATTTTTTATATGGATTGGAAATAATACTGCAAAATTAGTGCCAGCAGCCATGTCATGGTATGACCTTAATCATACAAAAAAATTGCAATCGTCATATAAAGTGGGTGTAATTTTGCAATCTCAATAGTGAAAAACAAATAGAATGAAAACATTGGAAAACAAAGTCGCCATCGTTACTGGGGCAGGTATGGGTATTGGCAAAGCTATTGCATTACTCTATGCTGCTGAAGGTGCAAAAGTAGTGGTATCAGATATTAATGAACAAGCGGGTAATGAAGTACTTGCAGAGCTGCTAAAGAATGGCGCTGAGGCCATCTTTGTAAAAGCAAACACAGCTATTCCCGCTGAGCAGGAAGCATTGGTAAACGAAACAGTGAAACATTTTGGTGCATTGCATATTGCCTGTAATAATGCAGGTATAGGCGGTCCGCTGGCCCCGGTGGGTGAATACCCGCTTGATGGCTGGGAAAAAGTCATTAATATCAATCTGTCAGGAGTCTTTTATGGCATGCGTTACCAGCTGCCTGCTATGTTAGCCAGCGGCGGTGGCAGCATTGTGAATATTTCATCTATTTTAGGCCAGGTGGGAACACCAACATCGCCTGCTTATGTTGCAGCAAAACATGGTGTGGTAGGACTTACAAAATCTGCGGCGCTTGCCTATGCTAATAAAAACATCCGTGTCAATGCCGTGGGGCCGGGCTATATAAAAACACCTCTGCTTAATGCTTTGGATGAAGCTACTATGAATTTCCTGACAACCTTGCATCCCATTGGTCGCCTGGGCGAAGCTTCTGAAGTAGCTGAATTAGTTTTGTGGCTCAGCTCCTCAAAATCGTCATTCGTAACGGGATCTTATTATGCAATAGATGGTGGCTACCTGGCGCAATAGTTCTGACACTAAGTCTTGATCTGGGTTTGTTCTTTATTTTCATTTTTTTATTTCAACTCCCCGGTTTTTAACATTCCTTAAAGAGCTTTTAACAGTTTTATAATGAGAATAGGTAATAAATTTGAGATAGAAATAATAAAACAAAAAAGAGGAATAGATTATGAAATTCAAATTGTTTCCTGTCGTTATTACAGCAGCACTTACATCAGTGCTCACTTTATTTATTGCAGGTCATTATCAGCATCAATTTCCTGTATTTGCAAACGGACATCAAAACCTGCCGGTAAATTATACCAGTTATGGTAATACTACCGTCCCGTCCGGCACGGCACCTACCGGATTTGAAAATGCGGCTGAAGCGTCTGTAAAAGCAGTAGTACATATTAAGACAACTACCAAGGCGCGCACAGTGGTTGCAGAAGATCCCAATGATATATGGGGTAATATTTTCGGGCAGCGCCAATATTATATACCACAGCAAATGGGTTCAGGTTCCGGTGTCGTTATATCACCTGATGGCTATATCGTCACCAATAATCATGTGGTAGCTGATGCCAGCGAAGTAACTGTTACGTTTAATGACAGGTATACCTGCACAGCCAAAGTAATAGCTGCAGATCCTGCAACCGACATAGCTGTTATTAAGGTGAACGAAAAAGACCTTCCTTATATGGAGTTTGGTAATTCGGATGATACTCGCTTAGGGCAGTGGGTATTAGCGGTGGGTTATCCATTATCGCTGGATGCTACAGTTACGGCAGGTATTATCAGTGCCAAAGGGCGTGCCATTGGTGTGAATCACCAGACACAGGGTGCCATAGAATCTTACATACAAACAGACGCAGCAGTAAATCCCGGTAACAGTGGTGGCGCCCTGGTAAATACCAGCGGACAACTGATAGGTATTAATTCTGCCATAGCTTCCCCCACAGGTTCTTATGCAGGTTACTCTTATGCCATACCTTCCAATATTGTGCAAAAAGCTGTAAACGACATGATAAAATATGGCGCAGTGCAACGCGCCTATATGGGCATAGAATATGTGGACAGTAAAAGCCTCAGCCCTGAAAAACTGACAGAATTAGGGCTTGATAAAACAGAAGGCGTATATGTGCAGAATGTAATGGAGAATGGTGGCGCTGCCAAAGCCGGAATAAAAAAAGGAGATATCATAACTCAGATAAACGGGGTGGCTATAAATACCGAACCACAGTTGCAGGAACAAATTGCCCGTTATCATCCCGGCGATAATATCAGCGTTAGTTATTTACGCAGTGGCGCATCCCATATAGCATCTATTGAATTAAAGACACTCAGCGGTTCTACCGAGATCGTAAGGGAAGAGAAGAGTGCCCGCATATTGGGCGCAAGTTTCCGGGCACTGAGCAGCACTGAGAAAAGCAAATATGGATTAAAAGGCGGCGTTGTTCTTACCGACCTGGGCAGGGGGACTATGGCACAACAAACCAATATGCAAAAAGGCTTTGTTATTACCAATGTAAATAATGTAGCAGTAAATACAGTTACAGATCTGCAAAAGGCAATGGCAGCCAACAGCAATAATGTGCAGATGATGGGCTTTTATCCAGGTGTACAAGGGGTGTATTATTATGGACTGAACAATATCGGTCCAAACCTGCAAAATGAAGAGTAAACATTAATATTTTTATACAGGCAGCAAATCATCTATATAAGAGATGGTTTGCTGTTTTGTTTTTAGGGATTACATGACAGATTCTTATTGAATTGATAACACCCGCAAAGCCAGCCATTTTTCAATATCTTTATCTTTGCATTCATATAAAACTACTTAGAAACACATGTCATATAGAATAGGACAGGGGATAGATTTTCATCAAATGGTGGAAGGCCGCGAATTTTGGTTAGGGGGTGTACTCATACCGCACACAAAGGGGGCTTTGGGCCATTCTGACGCAGACGTCTTACTGCATGCCATATGCGATGCCATGCTCGGCGCCCTGAGCCTGGGCGATATAGGACAGCATTTTCCCGACACGGACGCCACTTTTAAAGGAATAGACAGCAAGGTATTACTGAAACGCTGCTACGGCATGATACGTGAAAAAGGTTACTGGCTGGTAAATATAGACTGCACCATTTTGCTGCAGGCGCCAAAAATACGCCCTCATGTGGAGCAAATGAAAAACACTATTGCGCTTATTCTGCATATGGCAACAGATGATATTTCCATAAAAGCTACCACAACAGAGCATATGAGTTTTATAGGGCGAGAAGAGGGGGTAGTTGCTACCGCTAATGTACTTTTGCAGAAATATTAGGCCATAAAAACAAAAGGACGGAACCAATGTTCCATCCTTTCAGTGCGGCAGAGGAGATTCGAACTCCCACACCCGTTACAGGCGCTACCACCTCAAAGTAGTGCGTCTACCAGTTTCGCCACCGCCGCATTTTTTTTTGAGGGACTGCAAAGATAAATGAAAAACCCTAAATCCCTAAAGGGACTTTGCAGAAGTATTTCATTTCAAATTTCCACTTGCACTTCAGCAAATAAAAAATCTTTATATTTTATACTGGCGCACTTTTGGCTGCTGGCAAATTCATGGTTCCCCTTTATGGGTTCAGGGGTTTACCTCCTCAGTATGATCCTGAATGTAGTGCCTTTCCCTACTTCGGATTGTTTTACAAATAAGGAACCATGATGATATTTTTCTATTATTCTTTTCGATAGTGACAGGCCAAGGCCCCAACCTCTTTTCTTGGTGGTAAACCCCGGATTAAATATTTTTTTAAGCTGGTGCTTGGGTATGCCTTTGCCGGTATCGCTGATGTCAATCCATACCTGCTGCACATGATCGCTGATGTCAACTTCTATTTTTCCTTGTCCTGCCAACGCATCCAGTGCATTGCGCACCAGGTTTTCTATTACCCAGTCGAACAAAGAACCGCTGATATTTACATTGATCTCATTGGCACTGCTTTTAAGGCTGATATTTACTTTTTGTGGTGAGCGTTTTTGCATATAGTCCACCATATCCTTCAGCCGTTTCACCACGTCTTCCTCTTCCAGTTTGGGTATGCTGCCCACCTTGCTAAAGCGGTCTGCAACCAGTTTTAGCCTGTCTATATCTTTTTGCAGCTCTGTTACTGTTTCGCTGTTATTATTTTCTTCCCTTAGCATTTCCATCCATGCTTCAATACTGCTTAAAGGCGTGCCCAACTGGTGCGCGGTCTCCTTTGAAAGCCCCACCCAGACCTGGTTTTGCAAAGAGCGGTGTGCAGAACTGAGGGCGATCAATACCACCATCAAAAACAGGAAAACCGTTGCCAGTTGCACATAAGGGAAATATCTTAATTCTATCAGCAAATAAGATTCCCCATAATATATATAGCTTTTCCCCGAACCGAAATCAGATATAATAGGGGGGTGCATACCCTCGAATTCCTCCAGTTTGCTTGCAATGAATTTTTTTACATTTTTCCTTGCCTGGCTGGTATCTATATTATTAAAATCCAGTATGTCGCCCTTCTCGTTTGTAATGATCAAGGGTATCGTAGTGTTCTGCGATACGATGGACGTAGCCAGGTTCACCTCTTGCCCGTTGGCCGATTTGGTACTGGTCTTTATGGCCTCCACCACCTGCTCCACCTTCTTCTTCTCCTCGTCTGCCAGCTTGTGTGCCAGCTGGTTGGTAAAGTATATAGATGCCGTTACTATGAGCATCGCTATTATTACCAGGTATGTCTTCCAATTGATGTATTGTCTCATAAAGCAAACGCAAAACGACGGTAAGGTAAAAATATTGTGATTTTTATTGAATAACTATTATTTTTGCCCACGCGTAATTTTTTTTCATGGATACACAGAACAACTATAACGAGCAACTTATTGATAATCCCGCAGATATTGAGCTTTCAAAGCCTAATAAATCGCGCTTTTTGTTTCTCCTGGGATTTTTCGGATACTTTATTTTTGCATGGGCCGGGTGTTATAACCTATATGAACACCATTACCAGAAAAATGATAATATCACGGTGCCCGATAATACCCTTTACGATCCCAAGTATAAATAGTCATTCGCGCAATAAGCAATGATAGTCTGCCAGCAAGATACTGCCGTTGTCATACTAAGCTACAATGGGTGGAAATGGCATGAGCTGTTCCTTCCCCTGATTGTAGCCGAAGCACATAGCGGCTACGATGTGATAGTGGTAGACAACGCCTCTACCGATGATACCCTGCAACGCTTGCAGGATGCATATCCTGCGGTCCAGACCTTACAGATACAGATGAACCGCGGCTTTGCCCATGGTTACTCCGAAGCCCTGAAGCATATACAGGCCAAATACTATATCCTGCTCAGTTCCGATTTTGAGGTTACAGAAGGCTGGTACCCCCCGCTTGTCAAGGCCATGCAATTATACCCCAACCTGGCGGCCTGTCAACCCAAAATTCGTTACTGGCGAGAGCGGGAACTGTTTGAGTACGCAGGCGCCGGCGGCGGCTTTATGGACAAATACGGCTACCTTTTTTGCCGCGGCCGCATCTTCTTCGATATTGAAAAAGACGATCACCAGTACGATGATGATATTGAGGTGTTTTGGGCATCGGGCGGATGCCTGATGGTTCGCGCCGACCTCTATCACAAAGTAGGTGGCCTGGACCCGGAGTTCTACGCCCATATGGAGGAGGTAGACCTGTGCTGGAGGCTCAAGAACGCTGGTTACAAAATAGGCTATATAGGCGGCTCCACGGTTTTTCATGTAGGCGGCTCCGTTATCAGTTATGGCAGCCCGCAAAAACTCTATTACAATTTCCGCAACAACCTGATACTACTGCTAAAGAACGAGCGAGCCTCGAAGCTTATCTGGCTTTTCCCCTTCCGCATGTGCCTGGACGGCGTGGCAGGTATACGCCTGCTGCTTACAGGCAAACCCAAAGAAACCGCCACTATCATGAAAGCCCATTTTCATTTCTATGGCGCCCTGGGCAAATGGCTGGCTCGCCGTCGCGAGATCAAAAAGCTCATCCACCACCGCAATACCAGCGGTATCTACCGGCACAGCATTGTCTGGAATTATTTCATCCGTGGCAAAAAGAAATTTCCTGAGCTGGACTGGAAGCCGGATCCTTTGAGGGAGTCGTAAGTTGTGAATCGTAAGTCAGGGTGGACTACGCTAACTCAGTCGCAAATCTTATTTTATTGCATTACTATTGATGTGCTATTATTAATATAAAATCTGCTAAGCTGAAATATTTCATTTCCATATCCCTGCTTTTTGTTTTTATCATTCTGGGATGTGGACCGGGTGCACCGCAAAATGCAGCCATGCAGCAACATAAGGATGACTCTATTGGCAATGCTGCCCCTAAAACAACTGAACTAACAAAGGCAGAGAGAACTGTATTGGTTGATAGCTTCTTTAGTTTGCAAAGGGCATTAGTAGGCGCAAATGCCCAATTAGACCTGGCGAAAGAGCAGATGGCTAAATCAAAAGAATTCCATCCCGGCATGCGGCGATCAATACCGGACCCTAAGCTGGATATAAAGATAGAAACACTAAAAATAAAAATTGCAGAGCTGACAAGGCAAATTGGCCTGGTAAGACAGAAGACTGGCCCGATACGCTAAGCGGTCAGGATGGATTGAAAAATGCAGCGCAGGGAAATCAGGGTAGACTATACTAAGCAGGGATAGCCTTCGCTCCATTCCGGATAAGCGGACTTTTTTTATAAAATTTAAAAGCAGGATTTATAAAACCCTGCTTTTAAATTTGGTTTTAAGCGTATTCTTATTTTTTAGCTTTTGCTTTCGTTCCGGCTATTTTGTCTTTGAAATCTTTGCCTGCTTTAAATTTAGCTACCTTCCTGGCTTTTATCTTGATCGTTTCACCGGTCTGCGGGTTGCGTCCGTTACGGGCTGCTCGCTGTGAAATGGAAAAGGTACCAAAGCCCACAAGGGTTACGGTATCTCCTTTTTTCAATGTGGCTACTACGGCATTTGTAAAGGAGTCCAGGACTGCGTTTGCCTGTGTCTTTGTCAGATCGGCATCTTTAGAGATCTGTTCGGATAATTCTGCTTTGTTCATATTTTTGATGTTATTTGAGTGCTATATTACAAATTTAATTGAAAAATAAAGTTCACTTTATTTATTGCAAATAACAAGGTTTTGGGGAAGTATTTTAAATAAGCCTCCTAAAAGCCGGTACAAAAATAAAATTAAGCAGGGACATAGAACTAAAATATGACCCTGATCTGGGTACAAGTGCATAATATCAGTACTTCATAAAAAGTGAATGCAGTGGCAATCTGCGAAGTGAAAAAATACTTCGGCCGGGCAAGAAGAAGACTATGCTTAGCCGGCTGATGACAGTTCATATCAGCATGAAGTTCTTGATGGAGATACTGGCCTGCACAGTGAAGCCCTGCTGAAATCCGGGTTATAATTCTTAGGGATTTTAAGCTATATTGGCACTCTATGACACACTTTATGAAAAAGACATTTTTTATTGCAGGCGCATTTTTCGTGCTGGCGCTGGCTTCGCAGTCCTGCAAGAAATCATCACCTGCAGCTACCACCACAGTAAATGTAAGCGGCTTGTTCTCCATCACGGGCAACTGGTCCTCACTGGGCATTGATTCCCGTGAGGCATTGCAACTGGCAACAGCAGATATTAATACCTACCTGCAGAATAAGAATGCATCCTTCCGCATGTCGGTATCTTTTTATGATACCAAACTGAACCCCGACAGCGCACAACAGGCTTTTATGGCCGCCAGTAACGCAGGCACTCATTTTATCATTGGGCCGCAGTCCAGCGCAGAGCTGGCAGTGCTGGTGCCACTGGCCGATGCTGCCAAAATGATAGTGGTGAGCCAGGGCAGCACTGCGGGCAGCCTGGCCATTGCCGGTGACCCCGTGTTCCGCTTTTGCCCCAACGACAAAGTGGAAGGCCCTGCCATAGCTAATACCATTTATAAAGCAGGTGTGAGGGGCCTGGTGACCCTGCCGCGCAATGATGCAGGTAACCTCGGCTTGCAATCATCAACCGGCGCAGCTTTTGTTGCAAAAGGCGGTACCGTAAATGCCATGAGCGCCTATAGCAGCACTACTACCGATTTCAGCAGCGTGATAGCCGATCTGAAAACACAAGTGAGCCAATTGGTGGGCACTTATGGCGCAGCCAATACTGCTGTTTACCTGGCTTCGTTTGACGAAGGCGCCGATATCTTTGCCCTTGCCGCAGGCGACTCTGTGCTGAGCAGTGTGAAATGGTATGGCGGAGACGGTATAGCGCTGAGCAATATCCTGCTGAGCAATACAAGTGCCGGAGATTTTGCCATTAAAACCGGATTTTTTGCGCCTTCTTATGGCCTGCCGGTATCATTGCAAAGTATATGGCAGCCGGTTTCAGACCGCATTAATGCCGCCACCGGCATTGCCCCGGATGCCTTTGCACTGGCGGCCTATGATGCGATGTGGGTCATCGCTTATACACTGGAAGCAACAAACGGCTCTACCGCAGATTTTAACAAGCTAAAAACCAGCTTTCCGCTGATAAGTAACAGCTACGATGGTATTACCGGGGTCACCAAACTGGACAGTTTTGGCGACAGGGCTTCCGGCACTTTCGACTATTGGGGCATTGCCAAAGACAGCGCCGCGCACTATGGCTGGAAGGTAGTAGGGGAGAGTGAATAAAGGGACAGGTAGAAGGGGGCAGGTCGAAGGTTTTTTGCTTTCGGACATGAGGATAATGCTATTGGCAATCTCAAGATTAAACGCTCATAACAGATAGTCTTAATTGCCTCCTTGATATTTTGTTTAGCCACTTACAGCGAAGTGAAAAAATACTTCGAATTTGTTTAAAACGGGCACTACGATTGACGAAGAGCAACAAGCCCGCCAACACTGATATATATGCAGGTGTTCCTATCTGCAACCGTGCCATAATTGTTAATAGGCTTTAAGCCATAGTTATAACCTAAACGAAAAAATAAACCATTTTTAAATTCGTAACCTATGTTCAGATTAATACCCAGTTCAACTAGGGCCAGCTTGTCGAGAGAGTGGCCGAATAGCAGGCCATGGCTGCCTCCTTTATAGGTAAGGCTGTCAATGGTAACATCATCCGTTTTAAGCGTGCCATTAACACCAACAGACACATAGGGACCTCCTCCCAAAACCAATTTACCTTGGCCCACACTCAATTTCCCTAAAATATTTAAAGGAATATGCATATAGTCAAGCCGCATGACTGTATGAGGGGAGATGCCGCCCTGGTATGCATACTGAGGTTGATCGGCACCCATCATCGAAAACAAGAGGCCTGGCTGAATGGAAATATAGTCACTAACAGGGAAATCCATTATCGCGCCTATTCGCAGCCCATAAAGTCTGTTATAAGCCATATTAGGGCTCCCCCCGGTTTCACTGAAAGTGCTCATGTTGAGGCCCACTTCCAGCCCCAGGTGCTTTTGAGCATAAGTTTGGGTGAAAGAGAGCGAGAAGCATAAAACAAATAGGGATATTTTTTTTATCATACAGGTGTATTTGCTGATGTAAGGGATGTACTAAGATGCTAAGGTAAATAAGGGTATCAAATTATCAAAAAAACATAAGGACTGCACACCTGTATCGCGAAAAGGATATTTGCGTTTTGCTAAGATCCTGAACAAGGGGGGAAAGGCCGGGCAATGATGGAAGACTGCTTAGCCGGTGAGGGCGATTGCCAATGACCGAAAACATTATTTTAAGACCCTGTCTTTCCAAGGAACTTATTGGCAAGTTCAAGTTTTGCGGGAAATAAAATGCTGCCTGAAATACCTGTAAGTTCTTTATCAAACTTCAATATGATCCTTGAAGCTTTTTTCCTTGTTTTTTTAAGAGGCATCGGCTTAATCGTACTGTTCTTGGTTTTATGTATTACTCCCATGGATATAAAATTACGATTTATTTCTTTTTATGATAAAGACAAGATAATTTTTCCCCGGAATAAATACTTCTTTAACATGTTTACATCAAACATCGCTTGCCCGAACCTAAAAGGGGCAGTCGAATCGCAAAATCCCAACTTATTCATGAGCCGCAAAATCCCTTCTTTAGCTTTCATTGTGACCTGATGGGTATTGGGATATCCACATTGAAAATTCCGGTTTCTTCCGGTTTTTTCCGTGGGCGGAAATTTGATTATTGATTTAAGTTATTGAAAATCAGTTAATTGTTTTTGAAAGTTCCGGTTTTGTGAAAAAAATAAAAAGC
>CAIYVS010000034.1 GCA_903929655.1 uncultured Bacteroidota bacterium
AGGAACCATATTGGTCCGGTAGCTAGAAATTTACACAAAAAAGATACCCTGCCTGGCCCAAAGCAAAAAGCCGCCTCAATTTTTTTGAGACGGCCCGATTAATTATAACCAGCTAAAATTAGAAAAGAACTATTCTTTTGTAAACTTGGCTTTTGCACTTGTTGAATAGCTGTCTAGCAGTTCCAGTAAATAATTGCCTGGAGCGAGCCTGTTTACATTTACACTGAATTTTTCAGTGCCGGTTCCCATGGTATTATCACCTTGCAATACTACTTTTCCCTGCATATCATATATGTTGTAATGTACTTTCCCGCCTTTTAAAATGGATAAGTTCACAGTTATATCGCTGTTTGTTGGATTAGGCGAAATGCTCCTGATGTTAATAGAATTATCCATAGCTAAAACAGGAACATTTTCAATTTTAGCAGGTGCAGCAGGCGCAGTAGCGGGATTATTGGTATTGGCATGGGTGTTTGCCGGACGGTGGTGTGGGGCAATTTGATTGACGCAGATGGTAGTGCATTCCTGGCATTTAACATTCCCAAGATTGTCTTCCAGCATCAGGCATACCGTGTAAGAGCCTGTGGCTGTATAGGTATGTGTTGAGCTTGTACCGGAGCCATTTGGCGAACCATCTCCATAACTCCAAACGTAATTATAACAGGATGAAGGATTTGCTGCAGTAAAAGTATAAGTATTAGGACCAGAGGTACTGCTGCAATAATCAAAACCGGCATCGCATACGTAGTATTCCACATACAGAGAAGGGCCGGGAATACCATGAATATTAAAACTACTTGCCCACATGGTGTTCCTGTAATAATTGGTTAAGTTCAACTGTAATAAATAACCATTATTTGCCAATGATGAATTCATATTGGCCCATATCTGCTGAGTCATTGTTGTTACATTGATCGCAAAATTATTGTTCCATTGCGTTGTTGTAACAGGTATTGCTGCGTTAGGAGCAGGTAAAGTAAGAGGCGCAGTGTTCCATGTTACTCCAAGTGCCCCGTTCTTTGTCCAATTGCCCGGCGCTCCGCCATCCACCAGGTAAACGGTGCCCGCATTGTCTAAAAAAGGTGTACCTGGATACCAGGTATTGCCCAATGTGTTCTGCAAACTGGTAGGGATACCGTTCAGCCGCAATTCGGCGTAAGTAATTACAGCATTAGCTGGCAGGGTATTCATCTGGTCGAAACGAATCAATGTTTTACCATGAAGCAGGTTGCAACCTAGTCCGTTAATGGTCCATTCTGTCATTTCCAGGTCACTTAAACCATACCAGTTACGGGTTTCATATGGAGACGGTGATCCGGCAGGTATGCATCCGTCACTGCTCAGTATCACTACTTCATCTCCTGCCCCGGCAGCTGGCTGGAAAGTTGTGTTTTGGGGACATTGGGCGCTGGCTTGCCAGCCAAGTGATACAAACAGGCCAAGCATCAGGCTTGTGCTGATTGAGAAAATTTTCTTTTTCATGTTGAGTTCGATTTAATTTGGCTCCTACTCTATTAATGAAGGCCTTTTCGGATTCCTGCCTTATTTTTGAATACTGACAGGGCTATAAGAGCTGTTTCATAAGTATGATTTTGGTGATCGGGAACTAAATTAGCGCTTGCTTTTTACCCGGTTTTATTGAGATTGGTGAACGTTGGAAGCTTTTGGGTAAGCGTGGTGGCTTGATAAGTAAGCGTAAAAGACGAGAACATTCATATAATTACTGAGTTTACTTATTTGCATGATGCCTTGATATATTATTTTAGGTTCGGTGGAAAAGAAAGTTCTTGCGAATGTCAGGAACCCGGATTATCAATAAGCCAGGCTCTTGGACAATTACTATTGACCTTAAAATTTAATATATTTTTTTAATTTTATTATTTTCGGGCGAAATTAAATCGCAGGGTACATACGCACACATATATATCCCTCCAAATTATTGACAGTCAATCTATAAGGTAGAAATGGTTGAAAGTCAAGCCTGGTAAGCTTCTTTAACTATATGTTATCCGGTATTAAACGAGTTGTTAAAAGGCAGGTAAGTCCTTTTTCAACGTCATGAGGCGCTACATCTTTGTGTCGTCAATAACAAATGACACTAAAACAACAACAAATTTTTAAACAAACAAAAACAAACAAACAATGAAAAAGATTATCATCTTCTCAACAGCAGTTCTAGGCTTTAACCTGGCCGCAAACGCCCAGGCAACTTCTTCTGCCAATCAGAATGTAGCGCTCAGCCTTTCAAATGCAATTTCTATTACATTTACCGGTTCCGGTACTTCTACCGGTGGCGCTGTAAGCATTCCTTTTACAACAGTGTCAGACTACACTAATGGTGTTACTTCTTCAGGCCAGCAATTGAAAGTGCAGTCAAACAAAGTATTTAATGTGACCGTGAACGCTAACGCTGCCAATTTTACCTATTCAGGAACTACTTCACCTGCACCTGTGATGCCGGTATCTAACCTGAACATTATGGTTACAAATAACAATACCGGTGGTACTATAGCTGGCAGCTACGGTAGTTCTTATAATGATCTTACTACCACACCTGCAACGATACTTACTAATTGCACTAACGGTGGCAACCAGCTTTTCGAAATAAAATACCAGGCTACACCGGGTTTTTCATACCCTGCAGGTACTTATACAACCAACGTAGTGTTTACTGCTACGCAGCCATAATAGATTCCTTTTTCATGTATATAGTTTAAGAGCCTCCTGAATGAGGCTCTTTTTTATGTTTTTCTTAAGCTTGGCGGGCGGCAGGAGCCTTTAGCGTAACGTGCTCTTTTTTTATAAGTAAACGCAAAAGGACGGATAGCCAAGATTCGATTTTTGAATCATGAATACAACAAATAATGCTTAAGAATTGAATGTTGAAATGGCAGGGGCCTGTATTGTTAGTGGAAAATGTTAGTTCTTGTACTTGCTTTTTAATTCCCGGAATAATACCTCCATCCCATCTTCAGCCTCATCGGTCTGCGCATTTGAGAATAGTATAAATGCCCTGTCCAAATCCTTATACACATAGACTTCACTAAGAAATGTGCCGGGATTGCCTGTGTTATGCGAGTATTTTTGATTGTTTTCGTCAATATCCCAAAACCAGCCAATAGCAAAACGGGACAGCCCGTAGTGCAGGAAATTAAATTCTTCGGCGCTTAATAGTTTTGATGCTCCCTTTAAACCTTGTAATTGCAATTGTATAAATTTTGCATAGTCGGGCAGACTAAGTGTGATATTGCCGGCGGTTAGTAGCCAATTGAGTTTGTAGTTATCTGTAGGGGCTTCGGGCTTTAAATTGGCGTCATGTCCCCAGGGTTGATTGCCATCCGGCATATTGGGCTGGCCGAAAGAGAAATCTATACCCAGTTGTGTTCCTAATTCGTTCACCAATTGTTTGTATGATTTGCCGGAGGCTTTTTCCAGCATTAGCCCGGCAGCAACATAAGAGAGGTTTGAAAAATGGATGGAGTCATTGCTTGCAACAGATGCATGCCTGAAAAACCAGCCCGCGAACTGGTATCGTTGTTCTTCTTCATTTCCATGAAACTGGGTTTTTACAGGTGTTTTGTAAGTGTAGGTATAAGGATAGAGCCTGCTGCGAAAATAGAGGAGGTTTAGGAGACTGAGATCATAATAGGCTGGTCTGCTTTTGCCTTTAAGCTCAGGAAAGAGATCGAAGAACTTTGTGTTCCATGATATTTTACCCTGTTTTACAAGCAGGGCAGCAATAAAACCCGTTATGGCTTTTGTATTGGAGCCTATGCGGAATTTATCGCTCAATGCAGCCTGGCGATTTGAATTTATTTTTTTGTAGCCAATGGCCTGCATCTCATATACTGTGTCTGCAGAAACAACTGCATAAGCTAGTTCAGGTATATGGTATGCTTGCCTGATGCTGTCAGCAAAAGTTTTTACGGACTGGCTCTTTGCAGAAAAGAAGTTGAATAATAATAAGACTATCGTAAGGAAGTTCTTCTTCATTTTAGTAGCTATGAATTTGCAGGCATGAGGCTCCGGGCACTTTTATTTTAATACCGGTTTTTATTAAAAGTCCTGTCTGTAGGTTTCGTTTAAAAACTACAACATCACCGCTTATCTGGTTGGCTACCAGGAGAAAACGCCCGTCAGGGTCAATGATGAAATTACGGGGATGGTCGCCTGATGTGGATTGAATACCAATTAATTTTAGTTTACCGGTATATCTGTCAATAGAAAAGGTGGCAATATTGTTTTCTTCACCACGATTGGAAGCATAGAGAAAACGCCCGTCGGGTGAGATATGGATATCGGCAGAACTATGATCTCCTTTATGTTTTTTGTAGTGTGCTGCAATTCTCTGAATGGTATTAAGCCTGCCATCTGTATATGCATATGCCTGAACGGTGCCGCTTAATTCTTCTATGCAATAGGCATAACTGAGGTAGGGGTGAAAAACAAAATGCCTTGGACCTGAGCCGGGGACAGCGCGCGTATCCGCGATGGAAGTATCAGATACAGGTGGGTCTTTTGTAGGGTCGAATCTAAATCGCCAAATCCTGTCTGCACCCAGGTCGGGTAGAAAAATATAATGCTGGTCTGGCGAAAAAACTATGGAATGAATATGTGATCTTTCCTGCCTTTCTTTATTGATGCTTTTACCATCAAATTGTGTGATCTTGCTAAAAGGCGCCAGGCTACCATCTTTGTTGATAGAGAAAAAGGACACGGCGCCTATTGTATAATTAGCACTAATAAGCCATCTATTGCTGGCATCGACTATTGCATAAACCGGGTTTACTCCATTTGCCTGTTTATTGATGAATGTGAGAGCGCCTTTTTTATCATCAAATGAAAAAGAACTCATAGAGCCCGCATCGGACCTCAGTGTTTCGGTGCATGCATAAACAAATTTGCCATCGTGCGAGAGCGTGATATAAGAAGGATTAGTGACATTATTTGCAGAGCATACTTTTTTGAGCTGCCCGTTTGAGGTATTGAAGCTATACACGTAAATACCTTTGCCGGGTTTGCCATTGGTATAAGAACCGATAAACAGGTAGGTCGTGGCTTGGGAATATACTGCTATTGACGTGAATAGGGCAAAACACAGTAATAGTGCGGAATATAATTTTGCTTTCATTAAAAATAGTAAGGCCTAAAAATACTGGAATTTTGTAGTAGTTTAATAGCCATTAGCGGTATTGAAAATTATTTATTATAAGTACATGAAAGCAAAGGATATATTGGCTCAACGTTTTGTAAGGCAGCAAATAGCTGAAACCTGCTTTAAGAAACCTGATGAAACAGTAAGCTGGCTGGGAGCCATGCAGGCCCAGGATTTCGCGATGGCTAAATGGGCCATTGGCTTGCGGCTGCCAGGCTATCATGATGCAGATATTGAAAAGGCTTTTAATGACGGATTTATTTTAAGAACCCATGTACTGCGGCCCACCTGGCATTTTGTTTGCCCGGCAGATATTAAGTGGATGCTGGCTTTAACAGCTCCCAGGGTTCATGCAATTAATGCACCTTATTACCGTAAAGAAGGCCTGGACAGCAAAGTATTGAAACGCTGTAATGATGTCATGGCAAAGGCCATGCAGGGTGGAAAGCAATTGACACGCTCCGAAATAAAGCAAGTACTGGAAAAAGCAAAAATTAAAACAGATGGTTTACGCTTTACATTGCTGCTGATGCATGCAGAGCTTGATGCAGTGATATGCAGCGGGGCACGTAAGGCTAAGCAATTTACTTATGCTCTGCTGGACGAAAGGGCACCTCTTACAAAAGTATATACTAAGGAAGAGGCACTCGCTGAGCTGGCAAAGCGGTATTTTATCAGCCGGGGACCTGCTACTTTACAGGATTATGCATGGTGGTCGGGTTTGGCCATGAAGGATGCAAAAGAAAGCGTAGGTATGCTGGGTAGGATATTTTTAAAAGAACTGGTAGATGGTAAAGAGTATTTTTATGCTGCTGATGAAGTGAGAGATATGAAAACATTACAAACCACTTTCCTGATGCCGGATTTTGATGAATATGTTATCAGTTATAAAGACAAGTCTGCTATTCATACTCATAAAGACTATGATACATGGCATGAGGAAATAAACCTGGGCAGGCAGCACATTCTTATTATAGACGGAATACGGGCAGGCACATGGAGCAAGAGTATAAAGAATAAAGAGCCTTATATTGAAACCGAAGTTTTCATTTCAATAAATAAAAGCAAACAACAGACACTTGCAAAGGCAATAAAGCGTTATGTTTCATTTATAGCTTAATGGTGTAAAGTTTACTTTTGCAGAGGAATATGTCAGTATTATCATTAAAACCATACAAGCGTTTAAGCAGGCTTATCCAAAATGAGTCTTTTGAGCCCTTACTCTTATGGGGTCTGCGTATGGCCATATCGGCCATGGTGCCCTTGGTATGGGGTCTGGCAACTCATCATCTTTCCGAATCTATCTGGATAACACTTACTGCAGAATGTCTTTGCTGGATAGAACTGAAAGGCTCTTATGCATGGCGGCTGCGGGTATTGGCTG
>CAIYVS010000035.1 GCA_903929655.1 uncultured Bacteroidota bacterium
ATCAAATATCATATCATAATACAAATGATAATTCTGCTTATCGGCATCAATAAATACCAGGTCAAAAGAATAGTCAAGCTTTGGTATGATATCGGCTGCATTACCCACATGCTGCACTATTTTATCCCTTAGACCGGCCTCTGAAAAATAGCGGGAACACATGCTTTCCAGTTCTTCATTAATATCAATGGTATGTAATTGTCCCTCTTCCTTTAGTCCTTGTGCAAGGCATATGGCAGAATAGCCTGTGTAAGTGCCGATCTCCAGTATATATTTTGGACTGATCATTCGACTGAGCATTTGAAGGAGGGCTCCCTGCAGATGTCCCGACAGCATAACGGGCATTTGTATTTTTATATTTGTTTCCCTGTTAAGGGACGCCAGTACAGGTTTTTCAGGGCTTGTAAATTTTTCACTGTAATCCTCTAATTCCTGTGGTACCAAACGATGTGTCATTAACTTAAAAATTAGGTTGCAATTTATTGTGAGAATAAAAATCACGGACGTGTTCAACAACTTCGTCCGCTGTATCGAAAATTTTTATTAATTCCAGGTCACCGGGGCTAATGTTGCTTTCAGCATCCTGCATGGTTTCTTTCATCCAGTCAAAGAGG
This sequence comes from uncultured Bacteroidota bacterium, assembly GCA_903929655.1. Lineage (GTDB taxonomy): Bacteria > Bacteroidota > Bacteroidia > Chitinophagales > Chitinophagaceae > JABDGU01. The sequence continues at coordinate 615 of CAIYVS010000035.1, forward strand.
CCTTTCCAGTAAGCAGATCCTACACATATCATGGGTGCCTGGAAAAATTTTCGGGTTTGCACAAGGGTGGCAATCTCGAAAAACTCATCCATCGTGCCCCAGCCCCCCGGCATCATGATAAATCCTTGTGCGTATTTGGTGAACATGACTTTGCGCACAAAAAAGTAATCAAAATCTACGCCCATATTCGTGCCGACATAAGGGTTGCTGGATTGTTCGAAAGGAAGTGAAATATTCAACCCCACAGAAAGGCCTTCGGCCAGTGTTGCACCTTTGTTAGCGGCTTCCATAATGCCTGGGCCACCTCCTGTGATGATGCCAAAACCATCCTGGGCAAGGCGTTTTGCTATTTCAACCGTTAATTCATAGTACTTATGTCCCGGCTTCGTTCTTGCAGAGCCAAAGATGGATATACAGGGGCCTATTTTGGCAAGGCTTTCAAAACCCTGCACAAACTCGGCCATTATCTTAAATATCTGCCAGCTGGAATGGGCTTTGGTCTCCGTCCAGTCGCGCATTTTTATTTTCGTGAATTTATCGTTCATAAATTTTCGGTAATAGACATTTGCGATGTCTTTTTAGACGTTAAGAATAAAAGTGCAAAAGCAATGCCAGCATTTATTATCAATAGTTCTGTGCCTATGCTATAACCGGCCAGGTACTGTTTGTCAAACTGCTTTAGTATATAACATAGTATAGGTGATACCAGGCAAATAATAGGTACGAATTCATTTCTTACATCTCTTTTTGTTAAAATACCGAAAGCAAAAAGCGCTAACAATGGCCCATAAGTATATCCTGCCACTACCAGTAATGTTTGTATAAGCGATCCGTTATCTACCTTCCTGAAGAAAAAGACGCAGCCCAGGAAAATAAGGGCAAATGCATTGTGCACTATGAGGCGTGTTCTTATTTTTTGTTTCTCGCTTATTCCGGGCCTTCTTTTCAGCCCCAGGATGTCTATACAGAAGGAGGATGTTAAGGCAGTAAGCGCACCGTCTGCGCTTGGGAAAACTGCGGAGATAAGGCCTATTAAAAAACATACACTGATGATGAATGGCAGGCCGCTATTCATGGCAATGGTGGGGAAGAGATCATCTCCTGTTGCAGTAATACCTTTTGCACTGGCGTATAAATAGATCAGTCCGCCTAAAAGCAGGAAAATAAAATTGGCAAGTAATAAGGTGAAACTGAAAGAGATCATATTCTTCTGCGAATCCTTCAGGTTGCTGACGCTTATGTTTTTCTGCATCATTTCCTGGTCAAGACCTGTCATGGCGATTGTTATAAATGCACCGCCTAATATTTGTTTCAGGAAGAAATTGCCGCTTTTCGGGTCGGTTTGTATAAACCTGGTATAGCCTTTTGCCTGCATGGCATGCCAGGTGCCAGCAAAGTCGAGATGTAAAGTGTGCATGATATATACCACACAAACCACCAATGCCAGCAACATAAATGTTGTTTGCAGGGTATCTGTCCACACGATGGTTTTCACGCCCCCGCGAAATGTGTAAAGTAATATCAAGCCAAGGATTACGATTGCGGTCAGCTCAAATGAAATGCCCATGCCGTTCAGCACAAATTTTTCAAGTACTTTTATGACGAGGTACAAGCGCAAGGTAGCGCCCAGTGTCCGGGAAAGAATAAAGAAGAGGGCCCCTGTTTTATAGGATACGATCCCCAGGCGTTTTTCAAGATAAGTGTAAATAGAAGTGAGTTGCAATTTATAATATAGGGGTAAAAGGACGAATGCAACTACAAAATAGCCCAGCCAATAACCGATTACAACCTGGAAATAATCAAAGCCCTTGCTGCCAACAGTGCCCGGAACGGATATAAAGGTCATGCCGGATAGGGAAGTGCCGATCATGCCAAAAGCCACCAGCCACCATTTGCTGCTGCGGTTGCCTATAAAAAAAGATTCGTTGTTGGAATGGCGGGATGTATAAAAAGCAATTCCCAGTAATACTGCAAAATAGATGATTACAATACCAAGTAGAATAGCTGAGTTCATTTGGCTAAAAATAAAAAGACTTTGCCGTTATTCTGCAAAGCCTTTAAAAATAGTTTTTCTGATTTATCAAAAGCCTACAAGAATGCCTGCCCGTGGCACAATAGTGCCATAATAAGGGCTGTTTGCATTTTGAAGTACATCATATAATATCTCTCCGAAAAAATAAACCCTGCCGCCAAGGGGTTGTTTGATGCCTGCGCCCAATAACATGCAGGGCACATTTACATTGAAGGTGCCTGTAACCGGCAAGCCATTATTATCTGTCACATATTCGCTATACCTTAAAAAATTATATTCAAATGTGCCATCAATAAAAATATTGCGCCAAACCAGGTAACGTGCCCAGATACTTGGTGTTATAATATTTGCCTTTGTGGGATAGTCAACATAAAGACCTGAATTGAAATCTATATAACTTATTGTGCTTTTCAGGTATTCGTAACCGAGGCCAATTCCTGCCGCAAAATTATCCGTAAATCTGTAACCCACCGTAGGGCTGATACCAAAATTTGAGTAGCCTGTTCCAAAACCGGCAACTAAGCCCCCGCCAAAGATTAACCTGCTTGGATCATAGGCTCCTTCCTTTTTTTTGTGTTTCTGGGCATGATCAGGGCGTCCACTGCTGCTATATGTTTCCTGTGCTGAAACTGTACTGATACTCATGCCCCAGACCAACACGTAAATTAGATATTTCATATTCTTGAAATGTTTCACGAAGTTACTATAAAAACGGTATATAGGCTTCTGGTATTGTTTTTTAGCTAATTTTTAAGAAAATATTTTGCCGGGGTTTAATATGCCCTTGGGGTCAAATACCTTCTTTATTTCTTTCATAAGTTTCATCTGTATCTCATTGAAGGCTATATTCATATAGGGCTTTTGTACTAATCCAATACCATGCTCACCGGATATAGTTCCTCCTAATCGCACCACTTCTTTAAATAAGACTCTTATTCCTTGTGGTAGTTTAAGCCGCCAGTCCTCATCGCTCATATTTCCTTTTACAATATTCACATGCAGGTTACCGTCTCCGGCATGGCCGTAACACACAGACTGGAAACCATATTCTTTGCCTATCTTTTTGATAATCTGTAATAATTCTGGTAGCTCTGCCCTCGGAACAACGGTATCTTCTTCTTTGTATATAGAATTACTTTTTACAGCTTCCCCCACCTTTCGGCGCAATGTCCAAAGCATTTGTTTTTGTTCATGGCTGTCTGCAAACAATATTTCATCTATATTGTATTGCTCCACAATGCCCGATATGGCTTCCGCATCTTTATACAATTGTTCCATATCATTTCCATCTACTTCTATCAGCAGGTGTGCTTCTATATCATCGGCCAGGCTGATGCCTGCAGACTGTACATAACGCATAGACCATTCCAATGCATCACGCTCCATAAATTCCAGTGCAGAAGGGGTGTATCCGGCCAATAAAATGGTGTTGACAGCAGCACAGGCTTCTACTGCCGAGCGAAAGGGCACCAGCAATAAAAGATCATGTTTCACTGCGGGTATGAGCCTCAATACTATTTTGGTTATGATGCCCAAAGTGCCTTCACTGCCTACCACTAATTGTGTAAGATTGTAACCTGTAGCATTTTTTAAAACATTGGCCCCGGTCCATATAACATCTCCGCTTGCCAATACCATTTCAAGATTCAGCACATAATCTTTCACGACCCCATATTTCACAGCCTTTGGTCCGCCTGAATTTTCTGAAACATTGCCACCAATAAAGCAGGATCCTTTACTGGCAGGATCTGGAGGATAAAACAAGCCTTCCGCTTTTACATATTCCTGCAATTCCTGTGTTATGATGCCGGGTTCTGTTATCACCTGGAAATTTCTTTTATCCAGTTTGATAATCTTGTTAAAACGCTTCATATCCAGCACCACACCGCCATATATGGCCAAAGCCCCGCCGCTCAGGCCTGTTCCTGCTCCGCGTGCTGTAACAGGTATGTTTTGTTCATTGCAGTATTTCATCACTTTGCTTATCGCATCCACACTATCTGGCTGCAATACCAGTTCTGGCAGAAAATGGAAATCCTCTGTCTCATCTGATGCACAGCGTTCTAATTGCTCTTTATCAGTTAAAACATTATTTCCATCTACCGACCTGAAAAAAGATATATCCTCTGGCTGGATCTTTTTGAATGGCATGAGGCAAAGGTAAAAAGCAAATGACCAAAAATGTACTGATTTATGTATAATATGATTATTTTATGAACCTGTTCTTGTTCTTGGCCCACCAGTCTTTTTTATATTCCTTGCTAATTTGTCAACATCCGTTTGTTTGGCTTTCGATTTTGCTGTAGCCTCCTTATAGCTAAGGTAATCAACAAGCCGTTGCAGGCCTCAGTATCCACATAAGAGGGCAACCTGATAATCACTTCCTTATTTTTCCTTTCGATTAACATTTGTATTATTTAAGTTAAAAATACTAATAATACTATATGAGCATCTAAACTTGGCACAATATAATGGCTACTGGCCATCAGGTCTGACGGGGTGTAACAAAGACAATATGATAATGGTTTTAGCCAAAATGATTTACGCTAAATTTAGATGTCCCTGGCATTACAACTCGCGCCATATCCACAAAAAAAACTGCCCAAATACCC
>CAIYVS010000036.1 GCA_903929655.1 uncultured Bacteroidota bacterium
GTTTTCTACTCTATATTTTGTTATAATCATATCAGCCTTTCAGGCTTTTTCCTTAACTTAATGACATTGGTCGTGAGCAGTAAATTGTGGGTTGCGGGACTTGATTTGCAAGTTAAATTGTATGATTTTCAGGGATTGATATGTTAATTTTAAATTATAACATTTAATCTGGCATAAAATGACGACCTTTACAGGAACTAAAAATGTAATTACAGCTTATGGGTCAGGAAACAATGGGTAAAAAAGAGAAGGAAAAGAAGAAGAAAAAGAACAGGCAAGATAAAGAAGAACGAAAAGAAGAGCGTAAGAAAAATAATAACAAAGGTAAAGGCCTGGATGCCATGATGGCATATGTAGATGAGAACGGAAACCTTTCTCCAACACCACCCGACCCAAGAAAAAAGAAGGTAATTGACCACGAAACAATACAATTGGGCGCTACCAAACGTGAGCCTGTTGATCCTGCTGAAAAGATAAGGCATGGTGTTGTTACGTTTTTTAACACTGCGAAGGGTTATGGGTTTATTACGGATATGCAGAGCCAGGAAAGTGTGTTTGTGCATATTAATCAATTAGTTGAGGCAATAACAGAAAAAGATAAGGTTAGTTTTGAAATAGAGATGGGGCCTAAGGGGGCGAGCGCGACGAATGTGAGAAAAGAAGTTGCTGCGGCCAAAGTTCCGGTTGCCAGGGCTCCGATAGCGACTGCGCCAATAGTGGTTGCAACGACAACTGAGGCTGCCGTGAAGGAAGATGTTGGAGGTAAAGCGGAATAATTTTACCACGATTTTGAGTTTAATGGATTTTTTATAGCGATAAAGCTGCCGGGTTTTAAAACGGCAGCTTTGTTATTTATTATATGTATTGCTCCTTCTACTGCGTCGGGGCCGTCGTCGTGGGCGCGGGATTTGGGGGAGATGGATATGAATTGCTCTTCGAGGGTCTGCATGTTGGGTCGTTTATTTCTGTTTGGTTGAGATATAATTTACCGTCGTTATGGAGGGGTTCCAGAAGACTTTCTATGCGGGTGAATTTGTCTTTTTTGCTGCGTTTGTCCATTTTGACGGGTATGTATTTGCCTGTTTTATTCCTCGCTTCCTGGAATGCTCTTGTGATGGTGTCGTTCATATTGTTCTCTTCTATGAAGTAGTAACAGGGGTGGTTGCCTACGAGGTTCATTATGTTGTAGTGCCAGTTTACCATTTTTGCTGTGCTAGTTTGCTGGACATAGCATTTGATGATGTGGAATTCGTCTTTCCATTTGCCTACGAGGACGGTGGCTTTGTAGTCGTTTTTGGCTGTGTCTTTAAATGAGGGGTCGGTGTAGCATACGAGCATGGTGTATTCTATTAATGGCCGTGATGGTTTGTAGCGCATTTTTTTGAATACGGAGCCTTCTATGATGGGATTATTGAAGTATTCTTTCTGACGTGCGGCGTAGCTTTTTTGTTTTAGTACGCGGTCTATGTCTTGTATGGTGTTTTTTTGCGGCCATGTGGGGTTGCCTTGCTGGTCTGTGATGTTGATGATGTCGGTATGGTCGGCATATTTTGTGGCGCGTTCTATACAGGTATCTACTGCGATGCGGTTGCCGCAGAAGATGGTGAGTAGTGGTGATGATATGGAGCGGGTGCTGATGGCTGCTTCTTCGATCCAGCGCCATTTTTTTGCTACGATATCGGGGTTTAAACAATCTTTGTCGGTATCCACATCGTCAAAGATTATTAGATCGGGCCTTATTTCTTCGTTGCGTGTGCCACGTGGGCTTTGGCCTGCGCCGAGTGCGCGGAATGCTATGCCGCTTTGTGTGATGATCTGGCCCATTGACCAGTTGCCGAATTTCTTCTGGGGACCGTAGTCGTGTATGAGGCGTTTGTTTTTTTCGAGGTTTGCTTTGTAGGGGATGAGGAGGCGGCAGGCGTTGGCGTAGGAGTTGCTTATTAGGAGAACGTAGCGCTTAAGGGGCCTCTCCCCGGCCCTCTCCGAAGGAGCGGGTGAAGTTATGTGAGAAGGCTCCAGCATCTTTGTGCTTGTCCCTTCATCTCTTTTAAGAATTGGTTTATTTGGTATGTTACCTACTAATGTTAAATAGAGTACTTCCATCATGGTTCGGGTGGTTTTGGCGAGTTCGCGGGACCACATGCGGACTTCGTACCATTCAGTTCACGTTGACTTTTTACGGGATTTTGGGAATTGATATTGGTTTCTTTTTGATTGGCTTTGGTTGTGAGCGGCGCGTCAGCGCCGCGTGTATTTGTATTATGTATTGGTAAGTGGCTTAGCTTTATTAGTATCTCTTCTTTACCTATTGTAATCTTATTTGTTATGGTTTCTACAATCGTACGCTTTTGTTCAAAGGGGAAGGTATTCCATTTTGAATAGAGCTCTTTGGCATCTTGGAGGACAACATCCGCAGACTGGTGCTCTATTCTCATATAGTCAATATCGGCATGGAGCTCCGGCAGTTGCTCGTCAATCTGATGCAATTGTTCCTCAAGTGGTTTAAACAGAGCAACAAAGGTTTCCTTGTTCATTTCATCACTCATTCTCATATCCAAATATTTCTCCATTTTCTTTTTGACTGTTTGGCGTTCCTGCAAAACGTGATTGAGCCGATTTTCTTTTTCCTGCAATTGCACATCTATTTTTTGCCGATATTCAGGCAGGGACTTTTTTGCCATCAGAAACGTTTCAAGCTGGCCGTGATATATATCTTCGAGATCGGATTCTCCGATTCGGGTATTGCATTTCGTGCAGCGGAAGGTTGGGGCATTGGTTCGATGGAATACATACATTTTTTTGTCGCAAGTCTCGCAATACACAAATCCGGCAAGCAAATGTTTGGCTCTCGGGCCTAACCGTTTATTCTTGCTGAATGACTGGTCGAGGATTCGGTTGCATTCATCCCAATCCCTGACGCTTACCAATGCCGGACATGGAACAATGACCCAATCGGAGGCAGGTTTTAGCACTATTTTAGATTTGTTGTTTATGGTCTTGGTATAGTTCGCCCTGCGCTCTCCTTTGGCTGTCGGGTCCATCAGGAGGCGCATAATGCCTGTGTCGTTAAAGGGCTTGCCTTCCCGCGTGCGATAGCCCTGCTCATTGAGCAGATCGGCAACCGTTTTCTTACGTTTGTGCTTTAGAAAGAGTTCATACACCAGTTTTCTGATAGGGGCTGTCTCTTCATCTATCACAAACTCCCGAGTCTCTCCCTGTTTACCGCTCCATTTGTAGCCCAGGCTTGGTTTACCGCCCAAGGGCTTGCCCATCTTTGCCCTGATGGGTACGGATGCCGCCACCCGGTCTGCGATTTCCTCGCGTTCCCACTGCGCCATGGCTGCCAGCATAGTGTAAAACAAGCGGCCTGCCGGAGTGCTGGTGTCTATGGCTTCCTGTAAGGAAATGAGGTCGGCATCCTCTGCTTTAAATATCTCTGCAAAGTCTAAAAGTTCCCTAGTATTCCTGGCTAGTCGGGCAAGCTTAGAAAACACGAGCCCTGTAATCTTTCCGCTCCTGATATCTGCCAGCATCTGCTTGGTTTGGGGATAGTGCATGACGGATTTGCCTGTCATGGCGTCAAGACGGTAGAATGCTTTTACGTCCCAGCCCTTGGCTTCGGCATACAGCCGTGCCCGTTTTTCGTGAGTTTCAGGGGATTCTCCCTTTACGGCATCTTCATGGCTAACCCTTATCCAAATGCCAACAGATTTTGTGTGCTGTTCCATGCTGAAAAATATTTTTAGTAAAAAGAATATGATTACTTTCTGCGGAGAGACTTTAATTAAAGAAGAGAAAAACTGACACGAGTTATCTCCGCTATGAAAGCAAAACTAAAGTACGAATTTTCCCTGAAGCCTGCAACGTTTTTTCTGAAAAAATGTACTACTTCTTTTTCTTAGCCTGCCGTTTTGAATCCATGATGGCGCGTTCAATAATATCCATCTTGGCCTCTGCGTTTGGTTCCGGTGTATACTCCACTCTTACCCGATAGCCCTTTACCTTTACTTCCGCGCTTGCTTCCTTGGCAACTTCCGCATCTAGAAATTGAAAAAATGCTTCCGGCTCAAAAACCGCTACTTTATTCCTTTGCTTTTCATCAAATGAAGTCTCAATCTTCTTCTTAATATTATCCACCACCTTTTTATCATTCGTACATTCAACCACTAAGTCATATCCTGCATCGAGGCATTTCTGTATGTTATGCATCTCCCAATCAAGCTCTGTAGTAACGCATACCTCAACTGCAATCTTTTTACTGTTCCGTTCCAAATGCACATCAACCCTACCCTTCCCGTCTGCTGTCGGTTCTTCCACTGATGCTTTATAACCTCTCGATTCAGCCATGCGTTTAATGAGGTTCTGCAAGTACCTGTGCTGGCTTTCTTCCTTCTGCCTGATCTGTTTCTCTGCTATCTCCTGCTGGGCCTCCTTTGAAAAAGGCTTAGGATGTTCTTCCTCAGGTTGTGATAATGGCTGTGTCGGCTTTTCAGAGGCTAATTGTGGCGTGGGTTGTTTTTGTACCGGTGCAGATTCCTCCGGCTCTGTTATCAACGTTTCCAGTAACTTTTCAACTTCTTCCCTCGGAGTGCCGTATGTTTTTCGTGATAGCTCTAATACCTCCGTCTTGGTCTGTTCAGCTTGTGCAGCATCTAACTGCGGCACTGGTATGGTTTGCAGGGAAAAATCGTTATCAGGTCTCTCAATCCGACAAATGGCTTCGCCGGTGCCTAAATTTTCAAAGTCGCGTGCTTCAAAGAATGAAAATCCATTCTCAAATCGCCTCGCGTCTATATCTCCCAACCTAAAGCATATCCGTGTGCCAGCATTGGATACAATGGAACTGGCAAGTTCGGTATCATACTTTAAAAGCTGTTGCATGTCCTGATGGGCTAATACAAGCCCGACATGATATTTTCTTGCGCCTGATAGAATGGCTGACATTGATGGAGTAATGAAATTCTGGAACTCGTCTATGTAAATATAGAAGTCTTTGCGGTCTTCCTTTGCCTGCCGTGCCATTGCTGCCTGATGAATCTTGGACACAATGACAGTGCCTAATAGGTAGCTATTCTCATTGCCGATCAATCCTTGTGAGAGCTTTATGAGCAATATCTTCTGCGTGTCTAAAATATTTTCAAAATCCAATCCTTTCTTTTGAGCCACCATGTTCCTTATGAGCTTAGGGCGCAAAAATGTGTCTAAGCGGGTAAGTATGGGGCCAATGGAATTGGTCTTTAAGAGCGGGTACTCCTTCTGCCAGTAATATTTAATGCTTGGGTCGCTGACGGATTTGAGGAAATTGTCTCTAAATGTTTTCTCCACTAAGAAGCGTCTCAGGTCAATCATGGTGCTACCGGTACTGCTTTCAAGAAATGCGAGTATGGCATTAGCCAGTACCGAGTTCATTTGATCTCCCCATGATGTACTAAGCCTTTTGAATACGGCTACCAGATCGGAGGAAAGTATATCTTTCTCAACTTCTGAATGGGCTATGAAAAAATTAAATCCCACTGGAAAGTATCTGTCTGCTGGGTCAATAATCAGGACATCTTTTCGCCTGTGCTCGGGAATATGCGGCAGTATATTTTCAATCAAATCTCCGTGTGGGTCGAGTACTGCCACGCCATTGCCAAGCTCAATGTCTTGTACGATCATACTTTGTAGCAATGTAGATTTTCCCGTTCCAGTGGCTCCGATAAGGTGGGTATGCCGCAGCCGTTGGCTTGCGCTTACTTTAACTTTCTTTGTTTTTCCTTGATGATCGTTGAGCCCTAAGATAAAAGAGTGTCCTTCAGTGATCTTTGGGGCTACCTTAGTTTTTCTTGTGTCCCGTTCCAGCTTTTGTGAATACACCGAATCCGATGGCAGATGTACTACAGTCGCAAGCTCTCTGCTGTTTAACAGCATACCTGATAGATGGGACTGCCTGAGAATTATGTCATCAACATTGTCCTGGAATTCTATGTTTGGTTGAATGGGAATTAGGCTGTTGCTATTTGAAAAATATATTCGCCCGAACGCACTTTCTACAGAATCTGTTATGCTTCGTGCTTCATTAACTGTTGTGCTTACTCCGAGTATTCTCATGGCAACGCCGAAGAGTGGATATGATATTTTCTCTTTAGCAAACGGAACCATTTCTGGGGCATTCTCAAAGAAAGCTTTGCCTTCATTGTCAGTTACACTTCTCATGATGCTCTCTGCCCAGGGATTCCTCGCACCTGTAAAGAGGATTTGAATTACGGCATGCTCACCGTCTTGCAAGTGTTCCAGTGAGCCGAATATGCCAATTAAAGGGTCAGGATTAAAGCTTTCCACCATTCTAAGTGGACGCATGAATTCATCCCGTAAGCCAAAGTGAACTATGGAAGCGCATTTGCCATCTTGGGTAATAATGTCTTTTATGAGGTCTGTTCTTTCTTTTAGGATACAGTCAGGAAAATATGCCTTTACCTGACTAGCAACCTGACTGGCATCTGATATATGGCACACTATCTGTATGGCTATGGTTGTACTGCTTGCAACGATCTCATAGCTTAGAGGATATTGGCAATAGGAGAGCATAAGCAGCAACTGTTCCGTTTCCTCAATTTCTATTTTGTGTCCTTTAGGCAGGGATATGGAAAAGACTTTAATGCCTTCATCACAATCAAAGAAATATGGTTCTATGATTTCTTCCTCATATGGTTGTTCTGGTTCTCCCTGTGGCTTAATCTTGAATGCATCGGCAATCCTATCAAATATGGTCGGCCTCCTGCTGTCGTCTGTGTACTGTATTGGGGATGGGACATAATGGAAAAAGAAAGGCTTGAATGGAGGTTCCAAGTCCACTGCAAATTCTGAATGGTAGAGCCAACCACGACCTCTTTGTTCCCATTGGTAGAACTGTTGAGTTAACACATTTGAGTTAAAAATACTCATGAATATCGACGTAGTTATTCTTAAATCAAAATATTTTATGATTATTAGCCGTAGTAACTCAGAAGTCTATTTCAAGAAGAGCACGTTTTGATGTTCTTTGGCCTACTAATAAGAAATAATCAATAAAATTTTTATCGTCTTTTTTTAAAGCCCAAGCAAAATTATCTACAGTGGCATCGGGATAATAGTCTATATACTCACTTTTTATTGTTGACGATTCATCGATAATTTTTGAACAAACGATATCTATTAAACCTGTTTTCTCCCATTTATTTTTCCACCATGAAGGTGAGTGTATATGATACCAATAATCGAAAAAATGATCTTTTAAAAAAGCAGGTATCTTCGTGATATCCTCAATTTCATTAACAAAACAAAGATCTGTTATTCCTATTTGACCGTCTTTTTTTAAAAAGTGGCAAATGTACGGCAGGTATTTGTCATCAGTTCCAAAATATGTATAAGAATTACACGAAATAATGCAATCAAAATAATTATCAGGAAAGGGTAATTGGCGTGCATTTATATTCAAAGAGAATACACTAGTGCCAACTTCAAATAATTGAATTAGGTCCAAATTATCGTTTGGAGTGAAAAAATTATCTATTGCAAATACTTGAACATTATATTCTTTATGCAAAAAAATTGAACTTAAACATTTTCCACATCCTAAATCTAGTATGCGCATTCCCGGCTTTATAATCATAGAGTTGGTTAATGCCTCCATAGAATATAGTACGTTTCCACCAACAGAATATTTCCTAACTTGTTCTTTATCATATCTGTTACTTTTAGGGAATATAGGTATGATGGCTTCTGTTGTCATTTGATTCTTTAGTAATTGTCAATAAAAGAAAATTAGTTGCTTTTAGAAAATAGTCCATCTTTAGGCTGGCGTTCTAATTCAGATAGAGGGCGTACACCTTTCGCTGTTGTTATGTTATTTATTACATTTAACACAGCACTATGCACGGCTGATTTGAACATACATTCAATATCTATCTGATAGTAAGTTTTGTTTCTCCTATTTCCTGGTAGTTTATTGAGTATGGGAATTTTAGCCGCTAACCCCTCTTCATGTTCTCCAAGCCACCAGCTTACAAAGAATCCAGTTCCGAAAGGTGCCGCACATATGTCAAATACATATTCACCTCTTGTAACCGTTAAATACTCACGTCGAGTTGAAAAAATGCCTTTTTCAGGCGAAAGACTTCGCGTAAAGGAAACATTCGGCATTTTACGTTTTTGAATTTCCTGCTCAATATTATTGTAGAATTCTTGAGCCGAAAATTGGAATGCATCAAAATGGTGATCCCAATGGGACTTAGGGATTACTGGCGTTTTACTAAAAATAGCAATGAGAACAAATATGACAATTAAGCAAATTATCAAATTCATATGATTCGCATTTTAAAGTGCATAACAAATATGGAAGTAGTATTGCTAAAGCTATTTATTATCTATAAAATACGTAAATGAGTTTTACAAAAGAGTAGATTTTCTTTCTTAAAATGAAAATATTATTTCTATAAAAAAGTGGGTCCATGTTGATTTTAGATAAAAGTTACTGCATTGGCAATGGATAGTAAACAAGCCCTACTATTTATAGCAGGGCTTGAGTAAAACTTTATCTGGCTACACCCAAAGATGGGGAGTTGCGACAGAGGGTACTAATGAGGACAACCTTGAACGCTACTACTGTCGATTGTAAGCTTTTGGGCTTGCTCATCCCAATAAAGAGTGAGAGATTGCTCGCCTCGTCCCATCTCATGAGGTTCGTCGGCAAAACCAACAACAAGCTCATCTTTTGCGCCGGGAATACCTGAAGGCCTAACTTCATGATAACATCCGCAACTGCATTTTGTTTTGTCTCTATTGCAATTTGGGAAAGCTTCATGCTCAATAGCATGCGTCTTCATTGAATCACCAAGCACGGGGTGATTGATTGTTTTCTTCATAAAATGTATAATTTAATTGTGAAAGAAAAATAGCCCTGTTTAGAGGGCTAATTTTTGTGCTTGTGATTTATCTATTACCAACGCAAATATCAGCCCTCTATATGGTAGAGAACAGATAATAAAAGACAGAAAATGCCTTTGAAATATTGATTTTTTTGATATTTGACATTGCGAGGGTAATCTTAACAAAAAGACGATTTTTTGTCAAGCAATACTATGGACACCTTATTGTGTTATTAAACTTCTATCCCAATCTTTCCAAACGACTTCATATCCGCCGCTTTTTATGGCATTTGCTACTTGTTGGGGTGTTCTATCGTCTGAAACTTCAAATTGTTCGAGGGCATGTGCTTTAAGGGCATAACCACCTGGATCTGTTTTACTTCCTGCACTCATGTGTGTGATGCCTAATTTAAATACATTGTCTCTAAAATAAGGATTTTCTCTTGATGAAAGCGAGATTTCGATATTTTCATTTAAAAGTCTATAAGCACAAATTAATTGCACTAAATCTTTATCACTTATTGGGTGAGCAGGTTGTTGACACCCAACTGCTGGTCGTAATCGGGGAAATGAAATTGAAAACTTTGTTTTCCAATACATTTTTTCTAGATAATCAAGATGAAGTGCTACAAAAAAAGAATCAACACGCCAATTTTCTAAACCTAGTAATGCACCTATACCAATCTTATAAATACCTGCATTACCAAGTCGATCCGGTGTATCTAGACGAAAATTAAAATTTGTTTTTTTACCCTTTAGATGATATAGCTTGTAATGCTCTTCATGATATGTTTCCTGATAAACCAGCACTGAATTTAAACCTGCTGCAATTAATCTTTCATACTCTTCTTTCTGAAGTGGCTGTACTTCAATTGAAATATGAGAAAAATAATTTTTCAAAAGCAATATGACCTTTTCAAAATATTCTACACTTACTTTTTTATTTACCTCTCCGGTAACTAATAAAATATGATCATAACCAAAGGACTTTATTACTTCGACTTCTTTGAGGATTTGTTCTTCATTAAGAGTTAATCGATCAATCTTGTTTTCAAAACTAAAACCACAATATGTGCAAATATTTTGGCACATATTCGATAGGTACATTGGAATGTACATTTGTATTGTTTTACCAAAGCGCCTTTGAGTTATTTGCTGGCTCATGCATGCCATCTTTTCAAGATATTTTGAAGCATTTGGAGAAATCAGAGCTAAAAAATCAAATGCAGTTCTCTTAGTCGTTTTTTCAAGAGCAGTTAAAACATCTGTATCAGATATTGATGAAAGACGATTTATAGTGTCATCCCAATTATATAAATCATAGATTTTTCGAAAACCCATTACGAAGATCCTTTTAAA
>CAIYVS010000037.1 GCA_903929655.1 uncultured Bacteroidota bacterium
ATATTAACATCAACTTCAATAATTATTACAATATCTACACATCCAAACCCGATCCTAAATTTTCTTCTAAAGCTCAAATTATGAACAATAATAATTACGAAGTTTATCAAAACACCGCTTCATTCACTTTTACTGGATATTTTTTACGCAATTGCTCATGCCAGTTTTTCTCCAGGTAATCCTGGTACTCGGCAACTACATACCCTCTTGCTTCATCCAATGTCTTCACAGCGGGTGAGTTATATACTTCTTCTACTTTTACAACGGTATAAGAATTGTCAGTGTTTTTTACAGGCTTGGTTATCTTGCCTGTGGCTAATTCGCTGCGAGGTGCATCTTTAAAACGTGAGAACTCATAACGTCCGCGTTGAATAGATACATTGTCTGGCATGGAGGCTACATTTATTTTCTTTACAATTTCCTCATCAGTTGTTCCTTTTTGGTTCAGCATTTTCACCCCTTCTTTCATTGCGGCTTCATTCTTGAACTTGTAAACAGCACCTTTAAATCCAGCCTCCCACATATACTTGTTTTTGTGTGCCTCATAAAATGCTTTTAAACCAACTGTGTCTTTCGAAGCCTTTCCCCAAACATCCCTGTCCTGCAATTCAAACAACATGATACCATCCCTGTATTCTTCCATCAGGTTTCTGAAATCAGGATTTTCTTCTACCAGTTTATGTTCTTCAAAATCGTTTACAACAGCGTTAACGTACATCTTGAACAGGTCAGCAACTACAGCAGGTTTAGGCCCCATAAGTCTGCCGTGAGTAATGGTTTCCATATAATTCAGAAAATCTACCTGTGTATAGTTCTTACCGGCAAGTGTAAAAACATTCTCGTTCATGTCGGTGAATTCAGACACCTTGAAGGTATTAGCTGCCTTTCCGGTATCAGGTAATTTAGACAACCTCTTCACTATCTGCTCTACGTTATTTTTATATTCTTTAAAACCGTTTTTCTCTTTTATTTTTTCAAAGAAAATATCATGAGCCATTTGCGCACGCGAATCAGACTCCACTTTGCGTTTGATCTGCGGCTCCAGGCTGTCAAATGGTTTTAATGGATATTTCCCGAGGAGTTTAATAATATGGAATCCATAGTCAGTTTGCACAGGTTCTGATATATCACCAACCTTCTTCAATGCATAAGCTGCATGTTCAAAAGCAGGAACCATACGGCCTACACCAAATTGCTTTAAAACACCGCCTTCATTTACAGAGAACTTATCTTCTGAATATTTCTTAACCATATCTTCAAAAGATGCCCCGTTTTTCAACTGTGCTTCCACACTGTCAGCGCGCATGCGGGCAGCATCAATACTGGCCTGCCCTTTTGATTTCTGAACCGAAATAAGTATCTGTGCTACTTTTACTTCTCCTGCATCAGGGCGTTTGTCTATTACTTTAAGTATATGGTAGCCAAACTGTGTTCTAAATGGTTTGGATATTTTACCCACAGGTGTATTATACGCCATGTTTTCAATAGGATAAATGGTTTGCAGGGCTGTAATATACCCTACAAGCCCACCATTGTCTTTGGTTGCCTTATCTTCAGAAAATTGTTTTGCAAGTGTCTCAAAATCGGCTTTTTTGTCGATGATAAGCTTATAAAGACTATCTGCTTTCCTGTATGCAATGGCAG
>CAIYVS010000038.1 GCA_903929655.1 uncultured Bacteroidota bacterium
TACAAGCCTGTGCTCCTGTGTAATACGGCGGCTCCATAAACCGCCAAAATCTCCTTTTAAGGGTTCGGGTTTTCCTATGCCTTTAAATGGCGAACGTAAGCTGTCTTTTATGAGTTCATTAATGCGTTGAAGAACTTTTTTATCTTGTTCCTGCCAATACAGGTAATCTTCCCATGCATTCGTTTGCCAAACCAGCTCCATCGCTATTTTTCAAGTAATTTATGTTTTAAGAATTTTCCTTTTCCCATTTCAGTCATGGCATCTTCAAGCCTTTTACGATTGGCTTTGGTGCTGGTGAGATGAAGGGTTTCCTGGATAGAATTGTATTCATCCATGTCCATTACAACAACATTTTTGCCTCCACTCCTTGATACAATTACTACTTCCCTGTCTTCATTTACTTCATTCAGGTTTTGGGCAAGATTATTACGGAATTCTGAATAATTTACTATTTTCATAGTTGTACGTATTTAAGTACAAAAATAAGTACTTTTATTGTATTTACAAAAGAACCACGATGTTTTCATCTTTTCACAACTAATCAAGCTGTCAACATTTCAATCAATTAGCCCTTCTCATACCCTTCATCCACCAGCCAATTCCTGCTGTCTGCAGCCATGGTAGCCAGTTCATCACAACGGTTATTCATAGGGTTTTCTGCATGGCCTTTTACCCATACAAATTTTATTTTGTGCTTTTTATAGCTTTCTAAAAAACGTTTCCACAAGTCAGGGTTCTTTTTGTCTTTAAAACCTTTCTTTACCCAGTTAAAAACCCAACCCTTTTCCACCGCATCTACTACATAAGATGAATCGCTATATATGGTTACGTCCACATTCTCCCTGGTCAGACTCTCAAGGGCGGCTATTACAGCCATTAGTTCCATGCGGTTATTGGTCGTTTTACGGTACCCCTGGGATATTTCCTTACGCACGGTTCCCCACTGCAAAATGGCCCCATAGCCCCCCGGTCCCGGGTTGCCCCTTGCCGATCCGTCCGTATAAATTATTAATTGAGCCATAGAAACTGCTAATTGTCAATTGCAAACTGCAAACTGTATCTTTGCGCCCAAAAATAAGTACTTGATATCCAAAATAAAAGTTGCAGCTGTAAGTTATTTAAATACTAAACCATTATTGTATGGTATAGAGCATAGCCCGGTGATGAAAGACATGGAGCTTTTGCTCAATTACCCCTCCCAACTTGCCAAAAGCCTTAAAGAAGGGAATATTGATATGGCCCTGCTGCCTGTGGCGGCTATGCAGGAAATCCCCGGCGCAAGGATCGTTAGCGATTATGGCATAGCCTCCGATGGCAATGTCGCATCTGTAGCTATCTTTAGCCAGGTACCGATGCAGGAAATAAAGACTGTATATCTTGATTACCAGTCGCGGAGTTCCGTAAGGCTGGCTCAGTTATTGCTGGAAAAACACTGGAAAAAACAAGTTGAGTTTAAAGACGCCGGCGAAAATTATATCGATTATATCAATGGAAGTGCCGCTGGGGTCATCATCGGCGACAGGGCCTTAAAACAAAGAACTAATTTTGAGTTTATTTTTGATCTTGCCACCGGCTGGAAAGAATATACCGGGCTTGATTTTATCTTTGCAGCCTGGGTTGCTAATAAAGACCTGTCTGCTGACTTCATAAAAATGTTCAACGACGCAAATGCGGAAGGATTGAAACATATAGATGCAGTTGTAGCTGCAAATCCTTTTCCCTACTATGATCTGAAAGAATACTATACTGAAAATATTAAGTATTATTTTGACGATGATAAAAAGAAAGGAATGAACAGGTTTTTAGAATTGATAAAAGAGTGATTTTATTGTGGACTGGAATTTGGAATTTTAAATTTAGAATTTAATGATCACATTAGTTGAATGTCCGCGGGATGCCATGCAAGGCTGGGAACATTTTATACCTACTGCAAAGAAGGTTGAGTACCTCAACTCGCTTTTAAAAGTAGGTTTTGATGTGCTGGATTTTGGCTCATTTGTTTCCGCGAAAGCCATTCCCCAATTGGCCGATACCAAAGACGTTATACCTCAACTGGATCTGGGCAATACGCAAACCAAACTGCTGGCAATCATAGCCAATACACGAGGTGCAGAAGAAGCTGTGCAATATGATGAGATATCTTATTTAGGCTTTCCATTTTCTATATCCGAAACCTTCCAATTACGTAATACCAATAAGACCATTGCAGAGTCTCTGAAGCAAGTAGAGGAAATGCAAGATCTCTGTGTGCAGAAAAAGAAGGAACTGGTCATTTATATTTCCATGGGCTTTGGCAATCCTTATGGAGACCCTTATAATGCAGAGGTTGCCATTGATTGGGTCAGAAGACTCAGTCAAGTAGGTATCAAAACCATAGCAATGTCTGATACAGTAGGTGTAGCCAAACCCGAAACCATTGAATACATTTTTAAAAACCTTGTACCCGAATTTAAAGAGGTTCATATAGGGGCTCATTTTCATTCCACGGCAGATACCTGGGAAGAAAAAATACAAACAGCTTACGATAATGGTTGTTTGAGGTTTGACAGTTCTTTAAAAGGAATAGGGGGCTGCCCGATGGCTGAGGATGAACTGGTAGGCAATATTGCCACAGAAAATATAGTAACCTGGTGCGACAAAAATAATATCCCCTTGAAATTGAACAGGGAGGCCTTTGCTAAATCCTGGCAAATGGCTGCAGAGATATTTGTATGATAAAATTCGATAAAATTCAAGTAGAATGAAAGACAATGTGCAGCCTATTTATATCGAATTACTTGAAGAAGGTACTGTTGTGTATAGACCTGTAGATGCAGTTAAATTGGATCAGAATATTTTCAAGATAATCGGCATTCGGTCCGATGATGAAGTTTGGTCATTTCAAACGAACGATATTGTGCAATGCGAATTTAAGGAATTAAATGATGGGCGTTTTTGACGGCTGTAAAAGGCATTGAAAAACTTTAAAGAACAGTGATCAAAATATTAACATATAGACCCTATCTATATTGCATTTGTATATAGGAAATTTCCATTAGTAATTGGCATTTTAAGTTTCTAATTTTACCTTCTGAATTTGTAAGATATGTCTGTACATAAAGATGTGAAAAAGGTTACTACCCACACCTTGCAATCGATGAAACAAAATGGAGAAAAGATCAGTATGCTCACTGCGTATGATTTTTCCATGGCGCGTATATTGGATGATGCGGGTATAGATGTATTATTGGTTGGGGATTCCGCATCCAATGTAATGGCAGGGCACGAAACAACTTTGCCTATCACTTTAGACCAGATGATATACCATGCACAAAGCGTGGTGCGTGCTGTGGATCGTTGCCTTGTAATAGTAGACCTCCCTTTTGGTTCTTACCAGGGAAACAGTAAGGAGGCACTTAATTCTGCTATACGTATCATGAAAGAAGCCGGCGCACATGGCATTAAACTGGAGGGCGGCATAGAAGTAGTGGAGTCTATAAAACGTATCATTAGTGCGGGTGTTCCCGTAATGGGCCACCTCGGGCTTACGCCACAATCTATTTATAAATTCGGTACTTATGCCGTGCGTGCCAGGGAAGACGAAGAAGCAGAAATGTTGATTAATAATGCACACGCCCTGGAAGAAGCCGGTTGTTTTTCTATAGTTCTCGAAAAGATCCCGGCTGCATTGGGTAAACGTGTAGCAAATGAATTAAAGATACCCCTGATAGGTATAGGAGCAGGCGGCGGCGTAGATGGGCAGGTGCTGGTGATGCATGATTTGCTGGGTATCAACAAAGACTTCTCACCACGTTTTTTACGCAGGTACCTTAATCTTTATGATGAAATTAAAGCAGCTACAGGCAGGTATATACAGGATGTCAAATCGAAAGATTTCCCCAACGAGAACGAGCAATACTAGTATCAAATTCAAAATTTAAAAGTCAAAATTCAAAAAATAGGGTATTTAATGTAATGGTAAATGAGGCTGCCTGGAGGCAATTACATGATGAATTCAAAACTAAGGGGTTAACATTAGTTGCTGTATCTAAAACCAAACCCTTTGAAGATATTAAGGAACTCTATGCACTGGGGCAGCGGGATTTCGGAGAAAACTATGTACAGGAACTTACAGAAAAACAAGCTGTTTTGCCGTCTGATATCCATTGGCATTTTATTGGACATCTGCAAAGCAACAAAGTAAAGTACATTGCTCCTTTTGTTCATCTCATACATACGGTAGACAGTTTTAAATTGTTGCAGGAAATTAATAAACAAGCCCTGAAGAATGCCCGCATTATTGGTGTACTTCTGCAGGTTTTTATAGCTGATGAAGAAACCAAGTTCGGACTGGACGAAAAAGAGCTGGCAGACTTATCAGATAATTATTTGGCTCAGAAAGAACAATTAAAGAACGTTCGTATCTGCGGCCTGATGGGTATGGCTACCAATACAGAAGATGAACAAAAAATACGCTCAGAATTTTCCCGCCTGCATGAAATACTTGAGTCTTTAAAACGATCTCATTTTGCTGAAGAAGCTCATTTCTCAATTTGTTCTATGGGTATGAGCAGCGATTACAAGCTGGCAATTATAGAGGGGAGCAACATGCTGAGGATAGGGAGTCTTCTGTTTGGGAAGAGAGATTATACACAATAAAGAGTATCAGGATCTAAGACCTTGCAGCCATTTAAAGCCCAGGGCCGATGCGGTACAAATTGCCCCTACTATCCACCACAAGTTTGTAAAGCCCCAATGTTCGGCAATCAGGGAGCCTGTTCCCGGTCCTAATACCTGTGCAGTAGACCACGCTACCGTATACAGGCCTGCATATTGCCCGCGATTGGTTTTATTGGTCCTGCCGATCCAGAAAGTATTCATAAATGGCATTGATAGTATTTCACCGACTGTAAATATCAATGTTCCTAAAACAGCTAAATACAATCCTCCCGGCAGCACATTGTATATCATAAATGAGATGCCTAATAGCAATACGCCGCTTATGATGTATTGCAGTATATCCCTTTTACCTTCCAGGTTATGTATTATCACCATTTCAAACAATGCAACCAAAAGCCCATTCATAGCCATAATCAGGCCAATAGTAAATGGCGACAAATGCAGTACCCGGTTGTAATATAGAGGTTGTATAGAAAATGTCTGAAATACGCAGTATGCAAACATAATTGTAAAGACAATGAATGCCAGGTATGCCTTGTCCCTATAAGCAGAATGGCTACGTTCTACAGGCTGAATATCCGATTTGGATGGGGTATGCTCGTTTCTAGCCGGAGCAAGCACAGCAAGCAGTAAAAGTGCAGCCCCTATATTAGTAAGGCCATCTATCCAAAACAATAATTGATAATTTTTAGATGCAATAAAGCCTCCCAAGGCACCCCCGGTAGCCCAGCCCAGGTTAATGGCCAGCCTGTTGAGCGAGTAGGAGCGGGTCCTGTTTTCTTCTTTACTGTAATGTGCAATTGCGGTAGAATTGGCTGGTCGAAAAGACTCATTCAGCATACTTAAAACAAAAGTGCAGATGCAAATGGACAAATA
>CAIYVS010000039.1 GCA_903929655.1 uncultured Bacteroidota bacterium
CACCCAAAACAACAAGTCCTGAAGTTACAGAAAGTAATTCTGTGGTGCCTGCTGTTATGTCTTATGAAGTAGTGAATGTATATCCCCACGACCCCACCTCTTTTACAGAAGGCCTGCAATTTTTGAACGGATACCTTTATGAAAGCAGTGGAGAATACGGGGTATCCGACATAAGGAAAACAGAACTGAGTACAGGAAAGGTTTTGCAAAAAACTAAAATGGATAAACAATATTTTGGCGAAGGCCTAACCATACTAAATGGAAAAATCTATCAACTTACTTACAGAGAAAAAACTGGCTTTATTTACGACCTCGCCACTTTAAAACCCATAAAAAAATTCAGCTTCAACACCAATGAAGGCTGGGGCATGACTAATGATGGCAAACATATTATTTTTGATGACGGCACCAATAATATCTATTACCTGGATACAGTCACTTTACAGACTGTTAAACAATTAAGCGTGAACGATGAGCACGGTCCTGTTGAGAACATAAATGAATTGGAATTTATTAAAGGTTACCTCTATGCCAATCAGTGGCAGACCGACAATATCCTTAAAATAGACACTGCTACTGGCCGCGTGGTAGCAAGAGCCGACCTGGGCGATCTGAGACAAAAACTGGGCATTCCACCCTTTCCTCCGGCAACTGCTACTGCACCGGAAGTGCTGAATGGCATAGCTTATGATGCCGTTACCAACCGCATATTTATTACAGGAAAATTCTGGCCCAAACTGGCGGAAGTGAAACTGGATAATTAAATTTTAAAATACAAACTATCATAACGCTATAATAACTAGGCGTTTATAATTAAACGGAAATGCATTGCATATTTCGTGCGTTTTTTAATTTTATATATAATTGATTGAATCTCCAATATTGCGCAATTTTTTACCGTTAATAAACTTTTTCGACCGTTAGTAAACTTTTTGTGGTAAAAAAACCCCTTTTTACATAATTTTTACAAAAATATATTTCGTAACCCCAAAAATCTAATGCCTATGCACAAACGTAGTCTATTGTTCTAATTATTATATTCATTAACACAAAAAAACAAAACCATGAAAAACAAAAAAATTTTACATTTTATCAGTGCGTGCTTTCTGGCATATATGTCGCTATTTAGTATCAGCGCATCACAAGGGCAAGCCATGCACTATAGCTTTGGTATTCCCGGTACGAATCAAATAGCGGATATTGTCAGGACATTACCAGACGGTTCCAGTATTATCGCAGGTTATACTTATACCGGCACTTCTATTATCAATGCCGACATGTTATTAATGAGGGTTAAAGACGGACATATAATGTGGGAAAAGCGATGGGGCAACCCCGGAAATGATTTTGTCCAGGACATGGTAATAGGTACCCCTGGTGATGCCAACGGGTCTATTATTCTTGTTACGGCAGAACATAATGCTACATATTCCCCTTATGCAGTAGCGAGTATTTACAGGTTCACAGATGCCACAGGCGCCTTAATTTGGCAGGATCATTTTTATGGATACAGTGGTACCGGTTATGATTTTACCGGTGATGCAGTACTTAAAAGCGTTTGTGAATTGACACCCGGTGGAAATATAGTTGTTGCCGGTTATTTAAATTTCCATGGTACGAATGTATCAAACCGTGCATTAGTAGCTACTTTTGACAACCACCTGAATTATATATGGCATGATGTAATGAATAATGTGCCTCAAAAACTTAATAGAAAAAGCTAGGTCTGAAATGTAATGTACAACATAAGCATATAATCCAAACTAATTGTATATTTGTGCAAGTTCTATTTTCTTATTTTTAAGCCATCAATAGTTCATAATTAAGTGAAACCTCCCTGTAAATAAACAATTTTATCAAAAGTGCAG
>CAIYVS010000040.1 GCA_903929655.1 uncultured Bacteroidota bacterium
ATAATAATTCAAAAATAACAATTATTTTGCTCCTAATATATTATATAAGTCCGGCATCGCTCTCACCTGATCTCATGTTTTTTTAATCCTATTAAATAACAAACAAAAACTATTTTCAGATGAAAAGATCATTCCGCTTATTATTGCTGGTCCTCATCACTTGCTCCACCATCATAGCATTGGCCGATGCAAAAAAAAACTCCAAATCTAAAAGGCTTAAAAAGCTGCCCCCAAATATTGCTGCCTGGGCTAAGAACCAACACAAATATAAGCGCAGACCACCCACTGCAGGTCTTACCAATACCATCGTAATTGGTTCGGCTCCTAATTGCACTGGCTCCGGCCTTTGCAATACCATGGGCAGTCCAAGTTCTAGCCTCGCTATTAGCTATACCACCGACCCGACCAATTTTTATATTGATATTACAGCAGCAAGCGTGCAACCGCCAAACGACGTAAAACTTTATATGTCGGGCTCAGATTTTTTATTTTCCTCTTCATGGGCTATACCCGATTCTGTAGTTCACGATCATAGTTTGCCTTTCAACACGGTTGACAGTGGTTCATATCAAATATTTAATGCCGGGGCGGGTCAGTATTGCATTGTTATACCATTGCAACCACAATAATAAAAACTTTGCATATTCGCACTAATGCGGGTCCGCCCATGTTAACACGGGTCTGGCTGATCTGGCACTGAAATGCGAAACTTTTAAACAAGGCGCTTTACACATTCTTTTGCGATCAATGCAGTAAAATTGAAAACACCAACACCTGCACATATTTGCTTATAATATTTTCATAACTAACCTTTTTAAATTTTTATTCTTCTTAAATCAAACAAAAATGAAAAAACAACTCTTTTTTGCATCCATGCTGTTCATAGCTTTAAGCATTGCAGCCCACACAGCCCTGGCACAAACCAAATCAGTGCCTTCCAAGTCCTCGGGCATAAAAAGCCTGCCCTCCGGCCTGGCCTCTGCCATAAAAACCCTCAAGCCGCCCCCCGGTTCATCCCAGCCTGGCACAGGCCCCCAGGGCACAAATACCATTGTAATAGGATCCGGCCCCAATTGTGTTGGCTCAGGCCTCTGCCAGAAATCAAACAGCTTTCTCAATTTCAGTTATGATCCTGTAGGCAATACATTAGGCATCTTTATCACAGCAAAAGGCCTCACCGACCAGCAGGTACAGATGCTGCAGGGCCCCCAGTTTTCATTCGATACAGATTGGGCTATCCCACAGGTAGATGCAACCAAACAGGTTCCTGTACAAACCATAGCTGCAGGTCTCTACCCTGTTTTCCTCAGCCCACCTTTCTATGTAATAACCATTCAATTTTAATATCACATATTATTTATTTTTATCAGGCAGCTTTGCAGCTGCCTTTTTTTATTAGCATCTCAAGCCTGCCAACTCAAAATCCCCCTACCCTCGTCCAAAGTTTAACATTAGCACACTAGCACACCCTGTAATAATTTTTATCTTTGTAGAATCTAAGACCGCAAATGAAAATAAAATCGTTCCTGGCAAAGCCTTATGCATCCATCGTGCATAGCCGCATACGTAAAGGCATGGCTACTGCGGTTACAGACCAGCAAAATATTTTGCAGCAACTTATTAAATATGGCGGCCGCACCCTCTTTGGCAAAGAGCATAAACTGGACCAGGTAAAGACCTATGAAGAATTTAAACAAGCCATTCCCATTCGCGATTACGAAGCATTCTCCCACTACATAGACCAGGTTAAAGAAGGACAACAAAACGTACTCTGGAAAGGAAGGCCCATGTATTTTGCAAAAACCTCCGGCACCACATCGGGCGTAAAATACATCCCCATCACCAAAGATTCCATCTCCAACCACATCGGCACAGCCCGCGATGCACTCCTCTGCTATATGGCAGAAAGCGGCAACACAGCTTTTGCAGATGGTAAAATGATCTTTCTCTCAGGCTCTCCCGAACTCGAAAGAGTTGGGGGCATACCCACAGGACGCCTCAGCGGCATTGTCAATCATTTTGTTCCCCGTTACCTCCGCAACAACCAGCTGCCCTCTTACGAGACCAATTGTATAGAAGACTGGGAAAGCAAACTGGATAAAATAGTAGAAGAGACCAAAAACGAAAGCATGACACTCATTAGTGGCATACCACCCTGGGTGCAAATGTATTTCGACTGGCTCTCTCAACGCAGCGATGGCAAAAAAATAAAAGAGCTCTTCCCCGATCTGCAGGTCATAGTACAGGGCGGGGTTAATTTCGAACCCTACAAAGCCAAAATGCTTGATAGCCTCGGCGGCAAAGTAGATATCATAGAAACATTTCCAGCTTCAGAAGGCTTCT
The DNA here is from genome assembly GCA_903929655.1 of uncultured Bacteroidota bacterium. GTDB lineage: Bacteria > Bacteroidota > Bacteroidia > Chitinophagales > Chitinophagaceae > JABDGU01. The sequence continues at coordinate 2,344 of CAIYVS010000040.1, forward strand.
TTGCCTTCCAGGACACACTCACAGAACCCGGCCTCTTGTTAAACACCAATTCCGGCATCTTCTTCGAGTTCATTCCCGCAGGCGAAATATTTAACGATAACCCCACACGCCTGTCCCTGGCCGATGTGAAAGTAGGCGAGAACTATGCGCTCATCATCAACAGCAATGCCGGCCTCTGGGGGTATAATATTGGCGATACCGTTCGTTTTGTCAGCACAGAGCCATACCGCCTGGTAGTAACAGGCCGCACCAAACATTTCATTTCAGCATTTGGAGAGCATGTTATTGGCGAGGAAGTGGAACAGGCCATGCTCCGAGCTTCCAATGAGCACAATGCCCATGTTATAGAATTTACCGTCGCGCCACGCATACATACCGATAATGGCCTCCCTTATCACGAGTGGTTCATCGAGTTTGCACAGGCGCCGGAAAATATGGACGCATTTGTTGCCGCCCTGGATGATTCTTTGCGCGAAAAAAATATCTACTACAACGATCTTATAACAGGTAATATTCTTCAGCCGCTTAAAGTAAGAGTGATGCAGGAGCATGCCTTTATTCAATACATGAGATCAGTTGGCCGCCTGGGTGGTCAAAACAAAGTACCCCGTCTCAGCAACGATCGCAAAATAGCAGATGCGCTCGAAGAATGGACATCTGTCTGAATTTTACTGAAAAACCGCAAAGCATTCCTGGATATGTCTCGTCATTGCAATCCCTTTTCCTAATGCCCTTGTTACTCGCCTGACCAACAACAAATTTCCTAACAATTGCCTTGACTTTTAGGTCTGGGTATCTCAAGTAAAAAACGGGCGGCTTTAGCCAAAATGCGCATGCAAAATTTATGGACTAAACGGTATAATACCTACGCTAAGTCATGTCAATCCCTTAATCAGGCGAATCAAGGTCATTTTTTCACCTCCAGCAATGCATGATATTCATTGCTGTGCTCAATAGTATAAGTTGCTTTCTGTAATTCATCATCATGCGCCAAACCCTGCGCTATACGCCCGCGCAGGAAATAGTAACGCGCCACGATCTCGCCCTCCAGCATATGCTTCAGCTCTTCTTTATGGTTCATGATATCCTGTTTCTTATCACGCCCCATCTTTTGTTTTAAAGCTTCAAACTCGTTCTTAGCCCCCTCATACATTTTTTCCTTTATCGCCTGCGCCTTCAATGAATCCAGTTCGATCTCTGTCTCAGTTTTATAGGCGCAATCTTTCGGCTCCAGCCATTTTACAAAATCATTAAACTCAGCATCAGTCAGCGCGAAATCACTGGCCTTCGCAATCGTGCTATGTGCATGCACATAATCACTGGCGTAATCAAAAAAGTAGTTCTTCGTATACAGTGTGATCGCCAGCAAACTGATAGGCTCCTCCATCATTTTCAGATCAGGTTCAACACCGCCTCCACTCCATACAGTACGTCCGTTTACAGTTTTAAACGATTTCTTTGATGAATCTGCAAACCGGGGCACAATACCCTCCTTGCTCCTGTGGCTATAATCCAAAGCCTGTATGCAGCGACCGCTCGGAGTATAATATTTGGCTATAGTTACCTTCAGGCGTGCATTATATCCCAATGGGTGCACATTTTGCACAAGCCCTTTACCGTACGAACGTTGTCCTATTATTACCCCCCTGTCAAGGTCCTGCATGGTACCTGCCACAATTTCTGATGCAGATGCTGATGAATGATTTACGATCACTGTAAGTGGCACATCTTTATTCCATACCTGGCCCAAAGTCTTATAGTCTTTGTCCAGGTCCTGCAGTTTCCCTTTGGTGCTCACTACCAGTTGGCCCCTGTCAACAAAAAGATTACAAATATTCACAGCCTCATCCAGCAATCCCCCGGGATTATTGCGCAGGTCAAGAGTTACTCCTTTTAAATTTGGCTGTACTTTCATCAGGCTGTCAAGCGCGCTTCTCACCAGCCGGCTGCAACCCGGTGTAAACTGCGTAAGCTTAACATAGGCAATGTTTTTCTCGCTGCCTATAAAACCTGCATAGGGCACACTGGATACTTCAATTTCGCCCCTGGTAATGATCTTTTGAGAAACAGCACCTGTATAGGTATCCTTTACTTTTAAAGTTACCTGCGTACCAGGCGCCCCTTTTAGCAATATACTGATATCTTCAATGCTCTTGCCTTTCAATGCCTGGTTGTCTATATACTGCACCATATCCCCCGGGTGCAAACCCGCTTTCTGTGCCGGGCTGTTTTCGTACACATCTCCTATATAAATATCCTCCCCTTTCTTATGCATATTAGCCCCAATACCGCCATACTTCCCCGTTGTCTGAAACTCGTATTCTTCAATATCTGCCTCGGTAATATAATTAGTATAAGGGTCCAGTTCCTCGAGCATTGCATCAATACCGGTTTTTACCAGTTTACCCGGCTCTATGGGATCCACATAAAAAGTATTCAGGGTTTTCAGCAGTGTCGCGAAAATGTCCAGGTTTTTAGAAACTTCAAAATAAGAATCCTCTGTCTTTGCCTGTATAAAAAAGAAAACCACGCCAGACAAAGCTACCCCGGCCAGGAAACCCTTTCCCTTCTTTATTCTTTTCAAAAATCTCATGTAACTAACCTGATTTTTATCAATCTTTAAGCTAAGCAATGTACAAAACCATGACCCATTGGCAAAATATCTTTTATTTTGAAAAATTAACACTATTTTATTATCTTCATGTCTTACCGATCTCAATTCTCTTATTTTTAAAAATCATCTTATGAAAAAAACACAATTATTCGCATTTATTGTAATAGCATTATTTACGATCTCAGGCACTCATTTATTTGCGCAATGGTCAACTTCGTGCTCATATCCTTATTCAGATTGTACAAGTGGTAATGTACAAATTGGCGGCACATGCAATGCCGCTGGTTTTAATTGCTCAGGTGATATTCAATGTAGCGGTTTTCTCATATGTACAGGAACATATACGACTAGCGGTATAAGTGCACCATCTGGTCAGTTTGGTAGAATTATTAACACAGATTATGCTAGGATTGCTGGTAAAGTTGGAATTGGAGGATTAGATCCGAATAATCCAACCGATTGTCCGGGAAGTTATTATTTATATGTTAAAAGTGGAATTCTTACAGAGCATGTAAAAGTAGCTACCTATGGTTCTACCGATTGGGCAGATTTTGTTTTTAATAAAGATTATAAACTCATGCCCCTAAAAAAATTGGAATCTTACCTCAACACCAATAAACATTTGCCGGACGTACCCTCAGCTAAAGAAGTTGCAAAAGACGGTATAGATTTAGGCGATATGGATGCCAAACTATTGCAGAAAATTGAAGAACTCACGCTCTATACTATTCAATTACAAAAACAAATCACTCAAATACAAAAACGAAATGATGAACTGAACAAGAAGATAGAAACCCTGCAAAAATAATTTTTAACCATAAAAACAATAGTTACTAGTAAATTTTAATTAACAAACCTTGCTGTTTATTCTTCCTTCACTCTAGTTTCAACTAATTTTCCTAACTTCAATAAATCTTCGCCATCTATGACTTTTCTCACGACTTCATGAAGTTCGGATATTGGGACACGTATTTG
>CAIYVS010000041.1 GCA_903929655.1 uncultured Bacteroidota bacterium
ATTCCACTTATCAATACCTGTTAACATGGACCTCCTCTTATCTTGCAACAGGATATAAACAACCTTATAACTCAGGTACCATCTATTTTGACAATGCAATAACCGTGTTGCTGGATGATGTAACTATAAATAATACAATACCTGATTCTATTTCGTTTAATTACCGCAGCTATGCGAAGGAAATATATGCACAGAATGTAGGAATGGTTTATCGTGAAGTAACACGACTAACTTATGATCCGTATATTTCTGAGTGCATAGGTGGTATTTCCATGACTATGAGAGCGGTAGATCATAATTGATCTCTGTATGTGTGCAAGATGGTTTTTGACGGGTTTATTAATTTGTTTGTTCCTATCCACTGATACAAAGGCACAGCAGTATTATGCTTATGCTGTTTCATTCCGGGATAAACAAGGCAGCACAGGCTCACTCTCCAATGTTTCTGCCTTTCTTTCATCACGCGCTATAACTAGACGTTACCTGCAAGGCATTGCTGTAGATACAACAGACCTGCCCGTTTCTATAGTGTACATAGATAGTGCATTAAGCATTACGAATGGCATGCTGCATGAAACAAGCAAGTGGTTGAATTTATGTGTTATTGTAGTTGCAGACAGTGATACCAGCAAGATATCTATACTTCAAAGCAAACTTTACGTTACTGATATTAAGTATGTAGCCAATTATGCTACTTACCACCCTAAATCCAATCCTCAAAACAACACAGGCAAGTTCAATAATAATGCGTCTTTCAAAACTACCTGGTCTGCTGCTTATTACGGCGTAACATATCCCCAGGTGTCCTTTGTACAGGGAGATTGCCTGCATAACCTGGGATACATGGGGCAAGGGAAATTAATAGCTGTTCTGGATGCAGGTTTTTCAGGAACAGATACACATCCGGGTTTTGACAGTTTATTTCTCAATAACCAGGTATTGGATTGGCATAACTTCACCTTGAACAACAATTCAGTTTACGGTTACGATTCTCATGGTACCTCTTGTTTGTCAACCATGGCGGGCAACTGGCCTGATACATTTGTGGGCAATGCACCCAATGCACAATATGCATTGTATGTAACAGAAGACAATAGCAGTGAGCAGCCCATAGAACTTTATAACTTGGTAGCCGGAACAGAACGTGCCGATAGCCTGGGTGCTGACATCATAAGTTGTTCGCTAGGATACGATACTTTCGATCCTCCTTTTGGTGTAAATTATTTCAATTTCAGTACAGATTTTGATGGTAAGACAACAGTTGCTGCACGTGGCGTGAATTTTGCCGCTAAAAAGGGAATATTATTTGTCACATCTGCCGGTAATGATGCCACCTTTTCTCAATGGCCGCATATACTTACGCCCAGTGATGCAGATAGTGCGCTCACCGTTGGTGCAGTTCAATTTAATGCTGCACCATACGTAGCCAGTGGGCCCGGGCCTAATGCTGCAGGACAGGTAAAGCCGGATATTTGCGATGTGGGTGTATCTGTTGATGTTTTTACACAGAATGGCGGGATAGCTACTGAAGATGGAACATCTTTCTCCACACCACAAATTGCTGGCTTGGTGGCATGCCTCTGGCAAGCCGCGGGAAATGTTAGCCCACATGCGATTCGTGCGGCTATAGATTCTACAGGTGACCATCATACCAATCCCGGCGCACAGTTAGGCTATGGCATACCCAATTTCTGCCAGGCTTTGCAGATTCTTGATGTTAAAGACACACCAAAGAATCCAATGGGTACAGATTGGATACGGGTAGGCCCTAATCCCATATCTGGGAATACTATAGAGCTTCATGTATATCTAACAACCAACCAAACTATTTCTTTCCGTTTGCTGGATATAAGCGGAAGGGAAGTGTTAAGCAAACAAATATCTTTATATAGCGGCTACAATTCTCCGGTGTATTTACCTTTTAATGGGTATTTACCATCCGGTATGTATATTCTCAAAGCATCTTCAGCTACCCGGCAACAAGTCATTAAGGTCGAGAAACTGTAATAAACTTATTGATTAAATTAGGGTTTGAATAATGATAACCCGTTGATAAACTTGAAATCCTTTGTGTTGTATGTAAATAATTCCAGGTTGGCTTCAATAGCGGTTGCGGCTATAATGCTATCTGCCAAAGTTAAACCGTGGCTAAGAGTATACCTTTCTATAAGGGAAAATGCTTTAAGTGTAAAATCATCATTTATCAGCAGAATATTATACCGGTTCAGGTAAGCCCCAATTTTTATTATGTCTGCCTTGTTAATAGCGCCTGCCAGTAATTCTATTTTTGTAATGGCGGTGAGAACAATGTTATCTATACCAATTCTTTCTTCCAAAATAGTCTTATACCATTTAGACATTGAATATACACTTAAATTTATTGTTGTAAAAATCACGTCCACAAATGGATTTTACTATAGTGCTGTTGATTTCGCTGTTGAGAGTAGTTGACAA
>CAIYVS010000042.1 GCA_903929655.1 uncultured Bacteroidota bacterium
ATAAAAAATCAACGATTATGATCTTCAAAACTTTGTCTTTTATAAGCGACGAATTAAATGAATACTTCAGAACTAAATTTCAAAGTGCTGAAGACCGGGTCATCTTGTCAGCCATTGTAAAACCTGATGGCAGCATTGCTATACAAGATGAAAATAAAATCATTGTCACATTGGTAAATATTCAAAAAGACGCTGTATTGAAAAGCCTGGGCTATAATATTGAAAATAAGGTCTCAGACAGTCCCCAGGCATCCATGAATATTGTCTTGCATGTACTGTTTTCAGCTAATTTTAATGACTATGCCGAAGCCTTGAAATGTATCTCGCTGGTATTATCCTTCTTTCATCAAAAAAGCACTTTCAACCGTTCCAATGCTCCCAGGCTACCTGACAATATAGAAAAACTGGTATTTGAAGAAGAAAATTTAAACACAGATCAACTTAGTAACGTATGGGCAACCATCGGGGCAAAATATATGCCATCACTGGTATATAAAATAAAGTTGCAGATGATGGAAAACAAATAAGTGCCGCTTCTTAAAATATACTGCTCATCCTTTTAAAAAACTTTAATCATTTTTTATGCCTGCTAAGTCACCAATAGATATTTCAGATCCTACACTTCGATTCTCAATCGAAGTAAATGGCTCACAAATGAAAGATTCTTATCCTGTTTTATCTATGAATATATTTCATGAGATCAACAAGATATCATATGCTGAGATTATATTGACAGACGGATATCCTGCGTCCGATAATTTTGAGATCAGTAATAGTAATGACTTTATACCCGGAAGCACCGTAGATATTTCAGCCGGATATGGATACGAAAGTCTTACAAAAATATTTTCAGGTATTGTTGTTAGCCAGGCATTGGAACTTCAAAGTAACGGCTTGCCTAAACTCATAGTATCCTGTAAGAACAAAGCAGTATGCATGACTTACAATAGGAAAGAAGAAATGTTTAAAGACAAACCAGATAGTAGTATTATAAGCAGCATTTTTTCACAGTATGGATTACCCTGCACAGTAGATACCACTTCTGTAAAAAATGAACTGGTTTTTCAAAAGTTAGCTACAGATTGGGATTTCATATTAGCAAGGAGCGAATTCTGTGGCTTTGTTGTTATTTCTGATAATGAGAAGATAAAAATAGGGAAACCCGATCTCAGTAGCCAGGCAGTTTTAAAGGTCGTTTTAGGGGATTCGATCCTTTCTTTCCAGGCAGAACTGAGCGGAGAAGCCCAGCCAACATCTATAGAAGCCACCGGCTGGGATATTAAGAACCAGGCACTTTTAAAAGCAACTGCAAAAGAGCCCAAACTTAACAGTCAGGGTAATCTGGGCGCAAAAACACTGTCGGGTAAATTAAGTAACAGCAAACTCAGTTTGTCTTCTATAACCCCCACGCCCAATGACGGATTGCAAAGCTGGGCAGACAGCACTTTGCTGAAATTAAGATTGAATGCATTAAAAGGACATGTAAGTTTTATAGGCAATGGCAGTGTAATGCCGGGAAGCATTATTGAGTTGGGAGGCGTAGGCAACAGGTTTAATGGGGATGCGTATGTTTCTGCCCTAACCCATGAAATAAAAGATGGAGGATGGACCACAACAGTAAAATTCGGGCTCGAAAACAAACCTGTATTTGAACAAAGTAATTTTTCATATCCCCCGGCAAACGGCCAACTGCCCGCAATAAATGGTCTGCAGCTTGGGACAGTAAAAAATATTTTCGAAGATCCTGACTCTCAGTTCAGGATACTGGTAGATATACCTTCAAACGCAACTAACCAGAGCGGTATATGGGCCAGGTTATCTAATTTTTATGCTACGTCAGGAGCAGGGGCATTTTTCATACCCGAAATTGGCGATGAAGTAGTTGTGGGTTTCCTGGAGAATGACCCCAGGTATCCTATAATCTTAGGCTCATTATACAGCAGTGCCAAAAAACCGGAAACTATTGTTAAAGACAATAATAATTATATTAAAACCCTTAGCAGCAAAAGCAAAATCCTTATCAGTTTTGATGATGAGAAGAAGATAATTAAGATAACAACACCGGGAGGTAATTCTGTTACTTTAAATGATGAGGCAAAATCTATAGTGCTGCAAGACCAGAATAATAATAAGATAAAAATGGGTTTGGACGGCATAACGATCAGCTCTGATAAAGATATTAACATCAGTGCAACAGGAAAGCTTTCAATAAAAGCTACCAGTGGTTTGAAATTGTCCAGCGACCAGGATATACAATTGTCAGGTTTAAATATCAATAACAGTGCAAACGCAGGCTTTACAGCTAAGGGTAATGCCCAGGCAGAGTTAAGCTCATCAGGCTCCACAACAGTAAAAGGAAGTATAGTAATGATCAACTAATTTTAAAAAATAAGATTATGGGAATGCCCGCAGCAAGATTAACAGATATGCATACATGCCCTATGGAAACACCGGGTATTCCACCAATCCCCCATGTTGGAGGCCCTATAGTAGGGCCGGGTGCGCCAACTGTACTAATTGGTAAAATGCCGGCTGCGGTAATGGGCGATTCAGCGGTATGTATAGGCCCGCCCGATTCGCTTATTAAAGGTTCAGCAACTGTTTTGATATGTGGAAAACCCGCAGTAAGGATGGGGGATACAACTGCGCATGGTGGCAGTATTGTTACAGGCTGTCCTACTGTATTGATAGGTGGCTAAAGAACAAAAATATTTTTTCTATTCCCAATGGCATGATTTTTTAAGCTACTAAAAGAAAGTTATTATGAAAAAAGAAAAGAAAGATACTCAGGGCTACCCTTCTTATCCTGCAAAAGAAGACATTACACGTCCGCAAAATAATACTGGTAAAGAAGTGTTTGATGAGGAAAGTATCCTGCTGCCAGATACATCCGATATACCGGGGCAGAAAAATATCACACCTGCACCATTAGGAAAACTTGCCGATAGCACACCCTCATCCGCTGATGAGGAGGACATCATAAACGGTGATAGCCTGGATAAAACAGGAGATGAAATTGGCATCGTGCCTGGCACGGAAGCAGATGTTACCGATGAGGACATCCATAACCTGGAACAGGCTGACCGCGATATGGGCTATAAAAGTGACCGGAATATAGAAAGCCTCGAGCTTGATGACACAGACGATGACGGAGACCCACTAAACGAGGAAGGGAATACAGAAGACCTAGGCAAAGGCCTTGACATACCGGGCAGCGAACTGGACGATGCGGATGAAGCCATAGGAGAAGAAGACGAGGAAAATAATTTGTAGCCTCAGATACGATACCGAAGCCCCAGGGTTATTGGGATGTAAAAGAGATGATAATGATAAGGATCTTCCAATGTATTAGAAGGCGCTTTATAAGTATAATCAGTATATCTTAATGCAGCTTCAAAGTTGAGGCCTAATTGCTTACTCACCATCAGTACAGCACCTGCCTGCAGGCCGGCGGTGAAACCTCTTGCAGAATTATACACAGTACTGTAACCTGTGGGAACACTATATATCCCATTATTGTATTGCCAGGAGTTCACACCCACCTGGGCGATAGCTATACCAGCCATCACGCCTGTATATAGATACCCGTTGATAATATTGCTGTAAGTTCTGTTATAGAAAGCATAGGGACAGATAAGTGGTTGCGCTATATGGTTAAATACCTTGGCCGTGTATACAGGCATTACGTAATTATACTCCACAAAGTTCGCAAACTCCACACCTACCCCAACTTGTGCAGCAGGCAATACCAGGTTTGCCTTAAAGCCCGCAGCATAACCCAATATCGCTTTGTCTTGTGTTGTGTAAATATTATTGATGGGCAGGAAATGAAAATTGCATCCACCGTTGATACCAAATTCAAAATTCTGTGCCCTGCTATATAAGGGCAGCATCATTACAATTAACAGCAGCTTCTTCATGGGGCTTAATTACTCCTTACATAAAGTTAAGTGTTTATTGCGTCTGTTAAATCAGCTGGCAGTTAATGGTAGTGATTAATTTTGATCTTTGCACCATGCGGACCCAACACATTTAAGAACCAATACTATCTTTCGAAAAGATGGTCCAGTTCTTTTTACCATTGCCTTTTTCTATCTGCTTGTCCATGGCTTTTGCAATAGCTGGTATCACGATTAGCGGAACCGCTTTGCGTTCTGCCCCTTCCATCATCAGGCGGGCATCTTTGCGTGCCATATTCAGCTCCCAGGTGGGTTTGTCAAAATTATCAGACAGCATCAGCTTCGTTCTTCCCGATACCATCGCGCCGGGGTTAAAGAACTCGAACAAGCTCAATACTTCCTGGCCGGGAATATCAAGAGCCCTGGCAAGTGCCAGCGTATCAGATATACCACCAGTCATAGATATTAAGAAGAGATTGCCCAATAGCTTTATACCTGCAGCTCGTTCGGGCTTTTCTCCCAGGTAGATCAGTTTACCTGTCATGGCAGACAGTTCTTTTTCCACTTTTTCAAACAATTCCTTATCTCCCGATGCCATCATAGATCCTGTGCTTTCCAATGCATTTTGCGGGCCCATAAATACCGGTGCATGCAGGTAAGTAAATCCACGTTCCTTCCATAACTGGCTGCGTTTTGCAGCACCTTCTGCAGATGTGGTGGTATGATCTATAATAATTACACCTGCTTCAAAACCTGCCTTTGCACTTTCCAATATTGCATCTACGGCTGCATCGTCCGATAAAGTAATATGCACTCTGTTACATCCTTTCACTGCCTCCGCGGGGCTTGCAAATACTTTTGCCCCATATTCTTCCAGCGCTTTGGCTTTTTCAATTGTCCTGTTCCATACCTGCACCTGCCCACCCTTTTGCAACATAGCACGTACAAAATTCGACCCTAAAAGACCCATTCCCAGAAAAGCTACCATAAAATTGTTGTATTTTGATTTAGAGCCTAAAGGTATAGATAATGCAGAATATTCAGCCAGTGCATATCCTATGGCCTTATAAACTAAAAATATTTATAGATTATTTACCATCGCTTGTTGATGATGCCGGACTGTTACCTGTATCTAATTTAAATGCAATAGGCAGTGTAAAATAAACACTTACAGGTTTTTTATTTTGTTTTCCTGGCCTCCATTTAGGCATGCCCTCCACTACCCGTACCGCTTCTTCTTCGCATCCACCGCCAATGCCCCTTATTACTTTTACATCTGAGATCAACCCTTCCTCATTCACCACAAAATTCAGTATCACCCTGCCTTCTATATTGTTTTTGCGTGCCAGCTCGGGGTAACGTATGTTTTGGCCGATATAAGCATACATATCTCCGGGGAATGAAGGCATTTGTTCTACATAAGTGAATATGGCAGGCTGATGCTTTGTTGTGTCCTGTGCAAGAACAGATAAAGACATACATGTAAAAACACAGACCAGTAAGAGTTTAAAAGAATTCATCTTGTTTATTTTATATGTATTTAGTGCAACCAGAATGCAATAGGTAAAGTATAATAGGTCTGCAGGTACCTGCCATCCAATTGTTCAGGTATCCAGTTGGGCATTTGCGCAATAAGGCTTTTTGCCGCTTCATCACAACCATAGCCTATACCGTTTACCACGTTAATATCAGAAATGGAACCATCTGTATTTATATTAAAACCTACAAGCACCTTCCCCTCTATACCCGCTTCTTTAGCCCTTTCGGGGTAAACCAGGTTCTTACCGATATAGGTCATCACATCTCCCTTGAATTTTGCCTTGGAGTAAAAGGGACTGCAAGCTTCTTCTGTACCGTCAGTACCATAACAAGTGCCGCTTTCCCTGTTTCCGTTATTATACCTTTCCTTTCTTTTCACACTGCCGTTACGATAATAAGTAGTAAGGCTCCCGCTAATGGAATCTTTATCATATTCCGCATTTATCCAAAGATCATTGCTTCTTTCAAAATAATATTTCCAACTCCCTTTCTTGCTGTTGTTTTCATAGTTCCCTTCTACATACTTATATCCCGAAGAATCATACATAATAAACTTCCCGTCAAGCAATCCGGCGCTGTAATATTCCTCCGATTTTCTTTCACCGTTACCATAATAAAAATTCCACAAGCCCTCCCTGAAATAGTTCTTCAAAGAACCCTCTGTTATAAGCTCATGGGTCAGGGAATCATACAAGGTCGCATCTCCTTTGGCACCGGTTCTATCATATTTGATCTCTCCCCGCTTACTGCCATCAGCAAAATAATAGGTCCAGGTGCCTATGGCATGTTTATTTTTAAATCTCCCATCCGTAGCCTTAGTCCCGTTTTCATTATACTCTATATAGTGCCTTTCGGATATTCCTTTCACGTAAGATTCTTCAGATCTTATTTTGCCTGTTTTGGCGTTGTAAAAAGTCCAGGAACCTATTCGTTTACCGCGCTCATTGTACCCCTCGCTTAGTTTGGTATGCAAAGCAGAATCATAATAAACCGCTTTTCCATCTGTTAAACCATTCTTATAATTTACCTCATAAAGCAAAGAGTCGTTTTCGTAATACTTGCTGATGCCATGTAATAAGCCAGCTTTATATTGTCGCACAGCAGTTTTATGTTGCAAAGAATCATAACTCACTATTTCGCCTTCCAGCAATCCACTCTGATAATTTTCTGTAGCTAATAGTTGCCCGCTCTTCACATTATAAAACTTCCACTCGCCTGTTCGCCTGCTGTTATAAAACTTACCTTCGCTTCTCTTCACGTTTTTAAAAGAATCATAGTATACAGCACTGCCTTCCAGTTCGCCGGCACTATAATTTCTTTCAGACAATAAATGCGTACCGAAATAATACTTCCACTCCCCGCTGCGCTTACTGTTTTTATAATCCCCTTCGCTGGTTTTATTGCCTGCAGAATCATAATAAACAAAATAACCGTTCTTGCCCTCATCATTTTCATCATGCGGCCGCATGCAGTAGCCACTCATCTGCAATTTACCATCCATGAAATGGTCCTCTACTTTGTACCTGCCCGCAGTATCTTTGGTAGCAGTCCTGAAATAAGAAAGATTTTCTTTGCCTGTGATATGCCATTTGATATCATAATAAATGGTATCAGTTTGGGCAAAGCAAAAAAACGGGCTCCATACCGGCAGAATAAGCAAGAAGCATTTAAGGGCTTTTAGCATTTCGACTGTTTGATAATCAATGATTTGGCTAAAATATTAAATTAAGCGAACATAAGAAAATTAACTTAACATCAATTCGCTCAGTTCCAGCCCTTTCTCAATCAGGTCTATATTAAAATTCTCTTCCACCCCATGCATATTGCAGTCATTGTTACCCAGTGAGATCAGGAAAGCATCTATACCCAGCACATTCTTAAAATCGGCCACAACAGGTATGCCGCCACCCACATTCTTTATCACTGGCTTTACACCATACACCTTTTCCTGCCATTCCATGATCTTCAATATTTCAGGAT
>CAIYVS010000043.1 GCA_903929655.1 uncultured Bacteroidota bacterium
CTTAGCAATTTTGGCTACTTGGTTTATCACCAGGTTGGCAACTGTCAAAATTGTTAATTTGGAGGTTAAGCTCAATGGCCTTGATGACGTATTTTCCCCCTTGCGCCTGGCTTTTGTGCGAGAGCGAAGGGGGCAAGGGGGCTGTATTTTTAATAATTTTGATATCGGTTCATTATAATATTAAGCCAGTACAGGCTCACTTATTTTCACAAATTCCGCCTGTGCATGTATCGCTACATCATTGCCCAGCAATAAACCACCTGTTTCTGTTACCATGCCAAAGCTTACACCATAATCCTGGCGATTGATCTTGCCATTGATGGTAAAACCTGTACGTGTATTACCCCAAGGGTCAGTAATTAATCCGCCAAATTCAACATCCAGTGTAATGTCTTTGCTGGTGCCCCTCATAGTAAGTGTGCCATGAAGTTTGTAATTTTCTTCATCCACTTTTTCAAGTTTGTTGCTTACAAAACTCAGTTGGGGATGGTTCTCAGCATCAAAGAAATCACTGTTCTTCAGGTGCACATCACGCTGCTCGTTGTTGGTGGAAATAGAATCCACATCTGCGCTAAACTTGATTTTTGCAGTACTCAGGTCATTGCCCTCAGTTTCCACAGATGCATCAAATTTTCCAAATTGCCCTGTTACTTTAGAGATCATCAGGTGTTTTACTTTAAACTGGATCTCGGAATGTGTTGGGTCTAAAGCCCATTTTGTTGTTGCCATTTTTAATTGTTGTTTTTTTTTAATTTTTAAAAGAATGTTGATTTTATTAACAGTTTGTTTTGTCATTAATATCACACACATCAGCTCCCGCATCAGTAATGATTACTTGCGGCTTATGCGCTTCGTATTCAGCCCATGCTTGTTGCAATGCACCCAAAAACACATCCGGCGACTGGGCGCCCGATACTGCGTATTTGTTATCCAGTACAAAAAAGGGAACTCCGTTTATGCCTATCTCCGCAGCCATGGCTTCATCATTCCGCACCTCGGCAGTAAATGCGCCGGAAGCAAGCATGTCGCTTGTTTGCTCCTTGTCCAGGCCTATACTTGCAGCTATGGCAATAAGCGTATCAGCATCGTCCATATTTTTACCCTCTGTGAAATACGCTTTCAGCAAAGCTTCTTTTGCGGCATCACCCAGTCCCTTGCTCTTTGCAAATTGTATCAGGCGGTGGGCATTGAACGAATTGGCCAATACAGCCTTGTCAAAATGGTATTCCAGGCCCACCTCTTTTGCCGTTTTGCTAACATGCTCATGCATTTGCACAGACCACTCCCGCGATTGCCCTTTGCGCTCTGCCAGGTAATCATAAACGTTGAGCCTGGTATTGGTTTTAAAATCGGGGTCCAGTTCAAAACTGTGCCATACCACTTCCACCTCATCTTTATGAGGAAAACGGGAAAGTGCCATTTCAAACTTCCTCTTGCCTATATAGCAAAAAGGGCACCGTACATCCGACCAGATATCTACTTTCATAAACTATTATTTATCATTATTATATTTCCTAACACTGTTAACTTTTTAACCAAAAAAATATCAGCCTTTAATGCCGTATATAAATCCTTTTATAAAATCCTTTAAAACCAAAGCATTCATTTTCTCACGTGTGTTTTCCTTGCTCATCATGTTAATGGAGATAAGCCCATGCAGCATAGACCAGAAAGTATGCAACTTCAGGAAAGCATCAGCCTCTTTATTAGCACTCTTTTCTATCAGGCTATTGATTGGCTCCATCACCAATTGCGTAAAGGTTTTAAGCTCGCCTATCTGGTTCACGGTTTCGCAACCCGGCATGCCCAAACCATACATAAGCTGGTAATACTCCTTGTTCCTGAAGGCAAAATCCCAATAAGCATATGCAATGGCCTCTATCTTCGCCTCCGGCTGTGTAAACTTGTCAGAAGCTTTTAAAATATCATCGTTTAATAACTGGAAACCACGTTTGGTAAACTCCAGCAATATGGCTTCCTTATTCTCAAAATGATCATAGATAACAGGAACAGAATATTCAATAGCATCAGCTATTTTGCGTATAGACAACTGCTGCCAGCCTTCGGTTTCCACCAAATTCCAGGCAGCATCCAGTATAGAGGCGCGAACCCCCCCCTTTTGTCTTTGTCTGCGTTCAGCTATGCCCATTTCAATTGTTGTTATTTTTCCTAACAGCGTTAGCAAAGATACACATTTTTCGGGAAGTGGATATAAAAATGTCTTATAGGGATATTGCATCCTTGCTAGACCAATTGGACATCTAAATGAGTCCTGTTTAAATAGCCCCGTCCCTTTAGGGCGGGATATTCGGAGTTCAAATTGAGAGGCTTTAGCCGAAATGCTAATTTTTAGATGTCCAATTGCTATTAGACATCTGCCAAAAACTCATTAAGGCTGAGTAGTCGTAAACACTACATTGGCGGTATAAGTACCCGCTGGATATGCGAAACCCGGAGTAGCTTTATATTGTAAGGATAAAGTCTGGTTGCCCCCGTTGGAACCTAATGATACCAGCGTTTGCTCAGCAGTCGACAGCGTGCTGGACAATGCGTTAAAGAGGGAGTTCAAAAGCCCACCTGCTCCATTACCCGTTACCTGCAAGGCCAATACGCCGCTTATCGGCATAACAGGTGCCGGCGAGGCTGTGCCTGAGTAAGTGAAATTGGCGGCATTTACGCTCACTCCAAGATTGAATAACTTGTTAGACTGTACTTTCAAGGTCTGAACCGAAGTAGTGATACCATTCGTGAAATCAGCAACCGAACTGAACGGGACACTTACCGATCCCCCATTCGAGCTTCCTGATCCGGTAAAAGTTACAGCAATGGCATTCGAGAGACTTAAGGCCGTGCTCTGGCTTGCCCCTGAACTGGCCTGTGCGTTCGCGGCTAAATTAAAGCCAAGAACAGCAGTCGTAAGAACGATGATTTTTTTCATTTGTTTGTTTGTTTAGTTTTTGCCTGCCTGCCGGTAGGCAGGTTTGTTTGTTTTCTGATATCTTTTGTTAATGACTTGTCAAAGATTAAACCTAATTGATAAGCAAATGTTATTATAAAACCGTTTAACAAATCCTTTAAGATTCATTAACGGGGCATTAGCAAAAACCATCGTGCCATTATAGTAAACCTGGAGAGTGCTTAAAATGAAAAGGTGCCCTAAAGACACCTTTCACTTATTCAATAAAAGTACAATTCTGTAGTACCAATCAAGGTTTATTCATCATCCCCGTCTTTTGCTTTTAGTTTCGATTCTTTTACCTCCTTATCACCATTCCTTGAAAAATCAAGAGGAACGATCACTTTTACACTTGCATTCCTGCCCATATTATAAACCCCTACCCTGTTAACACCATTGCCCAGGTTAGCAGGATAATATTTGAAGCGGCTCATATAGTCTACATAAGCAACATCAGCAATATTATCCACATTTAAATAAACCGAAAATGCTTTTCTGCCATGCGCCATAACATCTGTACCTATACTCGCATTCAATAGGGTATATGCTGCAGTAGGAGACATGCTTGCCGCAAGCTCATAATCAGTTAACCCTGCATAAATACTGCTGGCATTATAAACATTCTTTTGTTCAAAACTATAAAACATCCCGAACCTGAAATAAGAATTATTAAAGGTCTTGC
This sequence comes from uncultured Bacteroidota bacterium, assembly GCA_903929655.1. GTDB lineage: Bacteria > Bacteroidota > Bacteroidia > Chitinophagales > Chitinophagaceae > JABDGU01. Next base: position 3,639 of record CAIYVS010000043.1, read on the forward strand.
TGATCTTGGGAAAAGAAATAGTTATTTCCGAACGCAGCCGTGCAGGTGGTGTAAACGGCAGATATTTTTCAGAATCAGGAACATTTTGCAGGTGTGCATCTACCGTGCTGAAACCCGTGTACCAGTCAAACCATTTGATATGTGAAGGGTGTATATCGAGGGTAAACTCAAGGCCAGTGATTGATGCTGTACCTTGTGTGTACAGGAATACAGGAGCATCCGGGAAACCGGGCACATCATTGCGAACAGAGTCAGTACCATCGGACGCTTTCAATTGTTTAGGGTAAATATAATTATCAATAGCATTGCTGAATAAATCAAGCTCCACCGTAAGATCCTTTGACTGGAAACCGGGCACGAAATCAAACTGGAGGCTCGTTTCAGGTTTCAGGTCAGGTGTGCCAATTTCGTAAACAATTGTTCCGTCATGTATACCGTTTGATCCTGACTCTGCAACATTGGGTGCACGAAAACCACGTCCTACATTCGCTTTCAGGTAAAACTTTTTACTTGCCTGGTAGGTCGCGCCTAAACTACCGGAAATGCCATTGAAGTTTGAATTATATGCGCTAAACTGGTGTATAGCATTAGGATCGCTTGCTGACAATTGGTTGCCAAGAGAATCTACGTAATCATCATGACCTTTAAACTGGCGCGTATCATAACGAATGCCGGCACTGATATCGAACTTGCCTGCTTTCTTGTTTGCAATCGCAAATGCACCGAGATCAAACAGGTTGTACTCTGGAATGAGTAGAAGCGTGCCTTTGTTTTGTGAATTCTGGTTCATACCATTAACACCAACAGAAAAATTAAAACTGTTGGTCAGCGGTGCAATATAACGGAGGTCGTAATTCACAGTATTAAGGGCGTAGTAGATATTGGAAGTATTGGGCATGGTTATATCATTATTTTCCTGCCTCAGGTTTTGCTGCCAGGCAAACAGGGCTCTGATCCTGCTTTTACCTATTGCAATACTATTGTCCCATACCAGTTTGGAATGTCTCACATTTTGGTTAATGAGAAATGGAGTATACGATTTCAATTCCTGGTTGGTAGCTGGCTTTGATGTTGGATTTCCATTATCATCAGTTGTTTGTTTCATAAATGCCCCGCTGCTGTCTCTTTCGCCTTCAACAATACCTGTTTTTAAATTAAAATAGCTATAATGAAGCTGGGAATAGCCCCATTTACGATGTAAGCCGATGGTACCATCCCAGTTAAATTGCTGAATTGTGAATTAAACACATAACCGTCATATTTGTTCTGGTAGGCATGTGCCATAGTGTTATCTATACGGGCACTAAATGTGATGCCATTTAAGTTACCTGCTACATGTGCCATAGTATTCATAAGACCGTTATTGCCCTGGTAATTGAACAGAATATCACCTTTAACTTGTCCTTCGGGCAATGTCTTTTCCGGTAAAAGATTAATAACTCCTGCCAGGGCATCTGAACCATAAACCAGCGATGCCGGGCCCTTCAATATCTCTACCCTGTCTACTGAGTTTTGATCTGCCTCAATTCCAAACTCGTCGCCCCATTGCTGGCCTTCCTGCCGCACCCCATCGTTAACAGTAACAACCCGGTTGTATCCCAGCCCCCGAATAACAGGTTTTGCAATACTCTGCCCATCTGTTATTCCAGATACGCCCGGAACCCTGGAAAGGGCGTCGATAATATTGGTGGATGCATTTTGTTCCAAATAGCTATGTGGAACCTCTGTAATAGGCTGCGCTGTGTTTTTAAGATCAGTAGCTGCAGCATTTCCTGTTACTACTACTTCCTGCTCCTCGTAGGGTGCAGCTATAAGAGTCACATCATGATTGCTTAACCCCTTTATTTTTACAATTTCAGATTTCACTTCATAACCCAGCGCCCTTACCGAAATTAAATAGTTACCAAACGGAAGGTGACTTATGGTATAAACACCCTTGTCATCACTCGCAGCGCCTATTTTAATATCTTCTAAGTACACAGTGGCTCCCGGGATAAGGGCTCCTTTTTTGTTTGTTATTCTGCCCGTAAGTTCATTTTGCGCAGATGCTATAAAAGGGCATAAAAATAATAGTATGATAAATAAGTTTTTGCAGTTCATAATTGTCTTGTTAAAATGAAATTTTTAAACGATAAGATGATACGTTTCAACGATTATTAAATTCGCAAAAGCCATTTGGTACATTATCTCCGACGCCTTGAAGAGCGTAGCAAGCATGTCCATGTTTTTGAAACCGTATTTATTGCATAAATTATTTAAACTATCAGCACTTTGGGTGGCGGACTGAGAACTGAAAAAAGTTCGTAAGGAATATAATAAAATATAGGTATTTGCGCTACTCCATCTGATAGTTGGCTTGAAATTTGAATAGGAGGTAAATTATGCAAACATTTAAATTGATCACTGGCGTGACTATGTTTTTTGCAAATATGTTTATAGTTATCATTGCTTACATAGTCGTTCTCCGATTTAAAATGGTCTGTTATACGGGATATAATGCTTTCTTCTTTGCTATCATGCACTACAGTCAGTTCAACTATATTACCTTTTATTTGGGAAGAACGAATATCATATAAATCATCATTTAACCAGATTTCATCCTGCTGAAGTTTTTTGAACTCATTAAGTGATATTTTGACCAATTCTGATTTATTGCCCTCAACTCCTGAATGCATCTCAGTTTTTGCAGCTATTTGCGATATATCCATGTACGCATAATATACCAGCGAGCTAAGGCTGAGCGATAGCAACAATATAACACAAACGATATATGAAAGCACAGACTTCATATTCCATGCTAAGATATAGAATTCTCTGAAATAGGTATAAAAGCTTTTTTCCCAATACTTACTATAGAATTATCCCCATTAAATATTGAATATTTTAGAATAATAAACTTTACTACGCCTGAATGAATATTTTTGCGGAAATATTAATGCTGGAAGAATAGATGGGCGAACAGGATAAACATGCCGAGCAAAGCTCGGTAATGATAAATGAGATGTACCAAAGCTGGTTTTTGGATTATGCCAGCTACGTGATACTGGAACGTGCAGTGCCTGCGGTGGAAGACGGGCTGAAGCCGGTGCAACGCCGTATACTTCATGCCATGAAGGAAATGGACGATGGGCGCTTTAATAAGGTTGCCAATATTATTGGACAATCTATGCAATACCACCCGCATGGGGATGCATCTATTGGCGATGCTATCATCAACCTGGGACAAAAGGACCTTTTAATAGAAACGCAGGGTAACTGGGGCGATGTACGAACCGGGGACAGTGCTGCTGCAGCCCGGTATATTGAGGCACGCCTGTCAAAGTTCGCACTGGAAGTTGCCTTTAATGCCAAGACTACCGAATGGCAACTGAGCTATGACGGGAGGAAGAATGAACCTGTGACCCTGCCGATGAAATTCCCTTTGCTGCTCGCACAGGGCGCAGAAGGGATAGCAGTTGGCCTTTCTACCAAAATATTGCCCCATAATTTTTGCGAATTATTGGAGTCTGCCATCAAACACCTGAAAGGTAAAAAGTTTGAATTATACCCCGATTTCAATACCGGGGGCATGATGGATGTAAGCAATTACAATGACGGGGGACGCGGTGGTAAAGTACGTGTACGGGCGCATATTGAAGAAGTAGACAAGAAAACCCTTGCAATAAAAGATGTGCCATATGGCATTACTACTACACAATTGGTGGATAGCATTCTGAAAGCGAATGACAGCGGCAAGATAAAGATCAAGAGTGTTACAGATAATACGGCCAAAGATGTGGAGCTGGCCGTACAGCTTGCTCCGGGAGTATCCACCGACCAAACTATAGATGCGCTTTATGCATTCACAGACTGTGAAATATCTATATCGCCCAACGCCTGCATTATTATTAACGACAAACCAAATTTTGTTGGTGCCAGCGATTTATTGAAATACTCTGTTGACCATACCAAAGGCTTATTATTACGCGAGCTCGAAATAAAGCTGAATGAACTGAACGAGGACTGGCATTATTCATCTCTTGAGAAGATATTTATTCAGAAACGCATCTACCGCGACATTGAGGAGCAAACAACATGGGAAGGTGTATTATCCGCAATAGACAAGGGATTAAAACCTTATAAAAAACTCTTCCGCAGGGAAATCATACAGGAGGACATTTTAAAACTGACTGAGATCCGCATCAAACGTATTTCCAAATTTGATGGCTTTAAGGCCGATGAACATATTAAGGGTGTAGAGCAGGAAATAGAAGAAGTAAAACATCATATCGCTCATCTCAATGATTATGCCATCAGCTATTACGAGAACCTTCTGAAAAAGTATGGCAAAGGGCGGGAACGCAAAACCGAGATACGCCCCTTCGAAACCATACAGGCTACTACGGTTGCTATTGCCAATACCAAACTATACGTAAATTATAAAGAAGGCTTTATTGGTACCGGGCTCAAAAAAGACGAGTTTGCCTTTGATTGTTCTGACCTCGACAATATTATCGTTTTCCGCAAGGACGGGAAAATGATGGTGACAAAAGTATCTGACAAAACTTTTGTAGGGAAGAATATAGAACACATAGCTATTTTTCAGAAGAATGATGAACGCACCACATATAATATGCTATACATGGACGGAAAGACAGGTATAACATACGGCAAGCGTTTCAATGTTACAGGTATCACCAGGGATAAGGAATACGACCTTACCAAAGGTAACCCCAACAGTAAAATGACCTATTTTACTCCAAATGCAAATGGGGAGGCAGAAGTCATTACCATCACCTTATCGCCGGGTAGCAAAGCAAGGATAAAAACACTGGATTTTTATTTCGAAGAACTGGAAATAAAGAACCGTAGCGCACAAGGCAACCAGGTAACAAAATACCCCATAAAAAGTGTAAGACTGAAAGAAAAAGGGCGTTCTACCCTCTCCGCACAAAAGATATGGTTTGATGAAGCAATAGGTAGGCTGAATAAAGATGGAAAAGGAAAACTATTGGGCAGATTTGATGAAAAAGACCGGGTTATCGCTTTTTATAAGGATGGCAGCTACGAATTGACTGATTTTGAACTCAGCAACCGCTATGAAGTAAATGACGTGATCCTGGTAGAGAAATTTAACCCCGAAAAGGTAGTCAGCGCTGTTTATTACGATGCCAAAACAGAACAGTTTAACGGCAAACGTTTTTTAATAGAGTCTCAAACACTTAAAAATAAATATACATTTATTAAGGAGGGAGAAGGCAATTACCTGTCCTTGGTCACAACAGTGGCCGAACCAATTATTTTACTGAAAACCAATAAGAAAAAAGACATGCAGGGCGAAGAAATAGCCATGCACGAAAGCATTGACATTACAGGCTGGAAAACGGTAGGCAGCAGGCTAGGCGGTAAGGAATTAAAAGAAATCTCCTTAATTTCCGAAGATGAGGAAAATGAGGATGAAAATGATGCACCAACCCTTTTTTAATGCTGCTTTTTTTATAAAAATAACTATCTTCACAATATAATACTTGTATATACAAGCCTGACTAAGAGAAAGTAATGAAAAAAATAGAATTGGAAATTGTGGCTTTGTCGCACAGCATCACTCAGACACATTCTTACGCAGTAGTTTTAGGAGAATTAAATGGCTTAAGGCGATTGCCGATTGTTATTGGTGGATTTGAAGCACAGGCAATTGCTGTGGCCCTGGAAAGGATGCAGCCCAGCCGCCCATTAACCCACGATTTATTTGCCAATTTTATGACCACTTTCAATATTGAGCTTACTGAGGTAATAATTTATAAACTGGAAGAAGGCATATTTTTTTCTAAACTGATTTGCCGGGAAGATGGCGAAACAACTGAGATAGATTCGCGTACATCCGATGCACTGGCACTGGCAGTACGCGCCGGATGCCATATATACACATACGAAAACATTCTGGAAACTGCCGGTCTTTATCTTGATCAAACTGAAGGACAAACTGAAGCCGCTACTGAAGCAAAACCTGTAACAACCACACAAAGCAAAACAAGCTCTGTAGATAAGGACCTGAAAAATATGAACCTGGAGGACCTACATACACTTTTACAACAGGTATTGGACCAGGAAGACTATGTAAGGGCTATCAACATAAGAGATGAAATAAATAACAGGAAGAAGTAAAACCTCTCATTTTTTTGATTAATGGACGTCTTGTTTAAGGCTGATAGCTCTTAAAATCATCTTTAAAACAAATCCATAATGGCGGAAAGTCCCGCAAGTTATACAGCTTAAGGCTCAAAAAATCGAAACAGGTATAAGATTTTTTTCATCCTGTCCTTTGTTGTTATTATTTTTAATAAATTCTTTTGCATCTCAATTATTTCAAGGCTTATTTATGTTTAAAAAGATAGGTATTGTCTTTGTACTGCTTTGCTATTCTATAGCTGCTATTGCCCAAACTGGCCGGATTGACAGTGTGGTGATGGCAGAGATGAAACAACAAAGTATCCCGGGCCTATCTCTCGGAATAGTAAAAAACGGAAAAGTGATTGTTAGCAAAGGATATGGCTGGGCCAACATTGAAGACTCCATACCTGCAACAGAAAATACGGTCTACAAAACAGGATCGCTTAGTAAACAGTTTATTGCCACATGTATCCTCGTTTTAGCTAAGCATGGTAAACTGAACTTATCCGATCATATAGACAAGTACTTTAAGGACGCACCTGCTGAGTGGGGGCAAATTACCATCCGCAATTTATTGACTCATACATCTGGCATTGAGCGTGAGTCCCCGATTTTTAACTGGATGAAACGACAATCCGATTCAGAGCTTATCCGATCTGTTTACAAAGATAAATTACGCTTTCCCGCAGGGTCCAAATGGGAATACAGCAATATGGGCTATACTGTTTTAGCAGATATCATCCGAAAAGTGAGCGGACAAAGTTTTGAAGATTATATGAATCATTTCTTTCTGAGTATTGGCCTCAAACAGACCACAACGACTACTAAGAGCAAGAGTATTGATAGAGCGAGAGGCTATGATCGCTATGACGAAAAATCGGGAGAAATTTCTGAGGCAGTTGATTTTGTTGCACTAAGGCCTAGCGGGGCTTTTTCATCTTCCATAAGCGATATGATTAAGTGGGACGCCATTCAAAAAGGAAATAAGTTGTTAAGCCCTCAGGATTGGGGCCCGATGTGGGAAGATACGGTCAGGATGCCCAGGTCTGCAAATGGGTCAGTCGCTTATTATGGGTATGGCTGGTTTGTACGTGAGTACATGGGACACCGCTTAGTACATCATGGGGGAAACACCCGTGGGTTTACAAGCGAGTACTGGAAATTGATTGATGACAATACATCCATCATCTTGCTTGCCAATGCCAATGATGTAAATCTTACCAAAATAGCTGGAAAAATAGCAGCTATATTAAACCCTGATTTTAAAACTATCCAGCCTGTTATAGCCAATATTGATAGATACCCCGGCGTCTACTATAACAAGCAATTAGCCATGAGTATTACTATAACTAGGGAAGGAAACAATTTAATTGCACAGGCAAGCGGCCAACAATCTTTTCCGCTGCAATACATAGAGAAGGACAAATTTAAGTTTGACGAAGCAGGAATAGAAATGTATTTCAATACAGATAAAAATGAATTGACATTAAAACAAAGTGGCGAAACTGATATCTTTATTAAAGAATAATAATATCGTCCTCAAGCCAGTGTTTTATCCTACTGTTGTGTCTAGCGTATTTTGTCTGCCTGTAAAAGTCCCAATAGGGACATTATATTGGTAGAAAAATAAGATATAAAAACACTCGGCGTGTATGGGCAATGTCATTAAGTTAAGGAAAAAGCCTGAAAGGCTGATATGATTATAGCAAAATATAGAGTAGAAAAC
>CAIYVS010000044.1 GCA_903929655.1 uncultured Bacteroidota bacterium
ATGATATGCTTTCTTTAAATTAACGTGCTTTGAAGCATTTTTTTAATTGTTCTTATGCAAGTGAATATTGTTGATAAATTGACTGGACAAGAAGTTAAGGCAGTAATTGAGCAGATGAAAGACGAAGATTTTGGTTCGATTGAAGACTATAAACTTAATTGGAAAGACTATGTAAAAGAAAAAGAACATAGATCCGATTTGATTTTCAAATTGAAAGAAACCAATAGTGGCGTAATATTAGGAATGATAAGTCTTATTGATGAATTGCGCTTAACTCATTCGGTTGAAATACATAAAATTGAAGTGAAACCAGAAAATATAGGGCGCAATAAAAGATATGACAATATTGCAGGTTGCCTTATTGCATTTGCTTGTCAACAATCAATAGACAAAGGCTTAGGTGGGAAAGTGGTCTTAATTTCTAAAAATAAACTTAGATGGCATTACCACAATAAATATGGGATGACAGAGTTTATGGGGTTCCTGGTTTCCAATAGCGAAAATTCAAGACAATTGATTAACAAATACCACAAAGCTATATAAACGGGTTTACAGCAAACGGCAAATTGCAACTGCCTTCAATTCTTGGTTTCTGCTTTGGATACATTTTCTTAAAGTAAATATCAATTTCTTCAAATAATTTATCAATAGTGAGTATTTCGCCGTAAGAAGATGAATGAAGCCATTTTGTAACTAATCGGGTTACGGCACCGGAAAACAAACCCCTATTCGCATTATCAATAGTTGCAATTTCACCAATACTGACGGCGTGGAGTATGCATGTGGAATTTAGAAGGGACTTCCCTATGCCTTTGTTGTAGATATGTTTACTTTCTTCTACTTCAGACGCTAAGGTTTCAGGCAATTTGCGATTTTCGAGGTCGGCAGTTTCTAAGGTTGCGATATTTTCATCCCCAATTCTGCTACTACATGCATCTATAATAATTAGTTGTCTGCTACTATTGTTCTTCAACTTTTCAACTTCAAATGGGATTGCATTCCAAGCTCCCAAAAATTGTTTTCCATTTTCAATTTTACCATGACCAATAAATATGGTTATCGTATAATCATAACCGGACATTTCATTAACTTTTTCACAAATATCTTCTAAAACTGCTTCCTCTTTTTTTAAATACACAATTTCATCTTTCTTACTCCAACTACCCCCTTCTTGGCTTTGGAAAAAACTTTCAAAACATTCACAATCATTAAGAATAGCAATAATACTATCTGGTGATGGTATTATTTGACCATTATCAACAATGTCTGGCGGTATCTCCTTTTTATCAGGAACCCCAATTATTAATATTTTTCGTGTAATTTGAATAGTAAATATTTATTTAAGTATTAATTCTGCTGTGATTTCAAGATTAATATACACTTCAAGAAAAAAATTTCATGTACAAAACTATTAAATATTATGGTTCTTAAGAGTATTTCAATACTGAAAATACTTTGCTACATTTACCCAAAACAAGGGAATAGCCAGTAAAAATTTGCCGCATTTGTATCTATTTTGTATCTACAAGTAAATAAAAACGACAAAACCCTTTACTGATTGCCATCTAGGAAGATTGGAAAACTATTTCTATAATTGTGTGCTTTTCTATATGTCTGACGTATTAAATCATTCTTTAAGTCAACAAGAGTACAGTATTCAATCCGGGGAATCATTATTCGACGAAGTGGAACGCATTATTTGCGTCCTGTTCCCCCGCGGCATGATCGCAGCAGGTTTCAGTGATCGCGGAGACCTCCTCATGATACGCTACAGTGATTATAAAAAAGAACTCCCTACCTGGATCATAGACTTTTACGAACACCGCTTCCTCAACGAAGAGCTGTTCGGAATGCCACACAAAGTACACACAGTTTATATTGCCACAGATAAAAGCCTCTTAGTTCCGGAATCACTGTTCCAGGAAACAGAAGCCAATTTCTGGCTCAGCAAGATACACTATGTAGAAGTCAACGACCTCGTATCAGAGTATTACCTCAAAGAAAACAAGGCCCATTATATCTATGCATGGCCCTCAGGAGTGCAAAACCTCATCAGCCGTTACTTTCCAAACGCAGTTACGCTACCCTTTGCATCCTACCAGTTTTCTAAACCCTACCAGTCGCAATGCTTTTTGCAGTGCTGCATCACCATGGACCAGGTCTATGCTACCTTCTACAATGATGACACCTTGGTATGGCACCAGGTATTTAATTACGAGAATGCAGAAGACATCGCGTATCATATTAAACTACTCTGTAAAGAACACCATATCGACGACCTTAAAATGGGCTTTCAGTGCACTATTAGCAGCCGCAGCCTCACATTTGTACTGCACCAGCTACGCCAGTTCTTCCCAAAACTCAAAGACGGCAGTGGCAATGTAGGCACAACCGATAAAACCTGGACCGGCACTATCTATTTGTTACAACAGTTGTACGCATGCGCATTGTAGGTGGTCTTTTCAGTGGCAGACGGTTTTCCCCTCCTGCTAAAATACCGGCAAGGCCCACAACCGAAGTGGCCAAAGAAGGCCTTTTCAATACACTCGGCAACCTCATCGACTTCGAAGGCATAAAAACCCTCGACCTCTTTGGCGGCACCGGCAGCATCTCATACGAGCTCGCATCACGCGGAGCGGAAGATCTCACCCTTGTTGAGCGCGACCTTACCAGTATCGATTTCATAAAAAAAACAGCTGCAGCCCTCGGCATATCCGCCAAACTGCACATCATACGCGGCGATGTCTTCAAATTCATGAAACAAAACACCGAACAATTCGACTTTATATTTGCTGGCCCACCCTACGCACTCGAAAATATTGACGAAATACCCTTTCTGGTGTTTGAAAAAAATATGCTCGCTCCAAATGGTATCTTTGTACACGAGCATACCCCGAGGAACGATTACCAGAACCACCCTCACTTTTTGAGGATGAAGAACTACGGCACAACTGTTTTCACTTTTTTTGCTCAGGCAGAAAAGACCCAATGAACACTTGCTTTCAAACATTAAAATATACCTTTGCGCCTTAGCGTCTTTGCGGTTAAACTATCTTACAATATGCAACGCATCTGTTTATTCCCCGGCACATTCGATCCCATAACTATGGGACATGTAGATATTATCCACCGTGCAGTGTCTCTCTTCGACAAACTTGTCATAGGCATAGGTATCAACTCCTCCAAAGCCCCCATGTTCTCCATCGAGCAACGTCAGAACTGGATGAAAGAAATATTCAAAGATGAGCCCCGCCCCTTGTACCTCCTTCCACAACCCAAACCTCTTCACCAAGCATGCATGCACCTGTTCAACTTTGGCACTCCAACGCAGCGCCCACTGTGATGCCGTTTCACCTTGG
>CAIYVS010000045.1 GCA_903929655.1 uncultured Bacteroidota bacterium
CTCCTGAAATAATAACATTACCGCCCGGGCCACTTAACTGGTTAGGGCAGTTATAAGTAACGTTGGCAAAGTTCTGGTTCCAGTTTGGTGGCGTTGGTGTCGCACCGCCGGGGCCATAAGCCGGGGAAGACTGCGTAGTATAACCACTGATCAGCAAGGTTGAAATGGGAGCCCAGCTGGCAGACGGTATACTTGGGCCGGGTGTTGTGGTATATTGATGATTATAAATACCATTGATGATTAAATTAGCAGGTGTATTACCGGAAATAACTGTGCCCGAATTGGAACCTCCGCAAGCCAGTGTTCCACCAGGTGCAACCGTAGCAACACAATTAGTAAAATCAACTTTATTTGTGGCCGAGGCATTGGTAAACTGAAGTAAGCCCGAAATGTTGGCAATAGCCTTTAAGCTGGTATTATTACTGTTAGGCAGAAAAGCAAGGCTGAGGCTGGCAACTGAACCATCCACTATCAGGTTACTGCTGCCCTGCAGGTCCAGTTCATTGGTAGTAGGGTCATTATCTGCCTGCATAGTAAGCACGGTACTTGCAGTTACATTGCGTAAACGAACGGTAGTATTATTACTGATAATAAGCCTTTTGATGGTCTGTGCAGGCACAGCAGTCGCTGTATCAAACACCCCGTTTTCAAACTCCAGGATATCCGAAGGATCGGGACTGGTACGCGTTGGGGTCCAGTTAGTTGCGGTCTGCCATGAGCCACTTACTATTTGGTTCCAGGTATATATTTGTTGCTGGCCTGTAGAATCAGAACCCGTCAATGGATTATTTAACTTATATGCAGGGCCACCACATGTAACACTGTTAGCTGTAAAATCAAAAATAGTATAAGTATAAGTAGTGCTCGGATTTAAACCGCCATCTGTAAAAGTATAAGTAGTTGGCGTGTTAGAAACCACCACAGTACCATTAGTGCCAATAGCCGATCCGGGAGTATATATTGTTCCGTTAACAGGTGATCCTGAAAATGTGCCAATGGAACGCACCACTAAATAACCTCCGGTTGGAGCAGGTGATGCTGGTGTATAAGTTCCGTTAATAATACTTGCAGTTACATTATTAAAAGTAAGATTGGTAGCCTGGTTTGCAGGTGGGTTACATGGTGGTACATAGGCCACTTTTATATCATCCACGTTAATATCGTAAGCATAATTAGAAGTGCTTGAATTTAAGTTGTGACCGGTTAATGCTTTTAAAATAATGTAAACGCTGGAAGATGTATTAAAGGACGACGGAAGATTATAAGTAAACTGGGTCCAGCCTGTGCTGTAAGAGGTATTGGCAAAAGGAGTAAGAGAATCTATCATTACAGCGGTACTGGTAACTTTATTAACTGTATTGATATAGACATTTATTGAGTTCTGGTAACTGGAACTCAATGGATAAGTATACAACCAGAAAGTAAGGCGGAACACACCATTTGAACCTCCGTTAACTGCAGGAGGAGCAGTAAAAGTACCATTGAAATCCAAAGGAGGTGTTGCCGTCTGAGCCCATTGCTGCGGGAAAGAACCTGAACCGCAACATGCATTATCATATACACCTACTCCGGTATAGTAAGATGCATAGGTCAATACACCCACACCGGGACATGAAGCTGTGGCTGTATGGCTGGAAGGAGCCGGGTAACAATACGTATAATTAAACGTGGTGCCATAAGGGCCACTCTGGCTGCTGGGGCAGCAAGTAAAAGGATATGCATAATAAGGATAACCACTTCCGTAAAGATAGCAGCCTGATGCCAGGTTCTGGAAAAATACAGGGTACCCGTACGAATAGGTTGTACCACTTAGATCCCAGTGAAACACACTGTCTGTCCAGCCCTGAGGCACGTGGCCGAAATTACTGACAGAGTCAAAATTCTGTGATAGCAATGTTACCTGCGCTTTAACGTTATTACCATTTAATAGCGCAAAAACAGCAATAAGAATAGTAAAGATTCTCTTCATAAAATTATTATAGAGTTGTAAATAAAAAGACGATTTTTTAGATCCGGGCAAATAAGGAATGTAGCTTGCAGTGTATGATTTTTTCATAATTCTGGCTTATTTATCTTTATTAACTTTTAACAATTTTTA
>CAIYVS010000046.1 GCA_903929655.1 uncultured Bacteroidota bacterium
CATCAGCGCCCAATAAGGCATCGAACACATCTTTCGCTAAATGTAAATGAATGGAATCGTGGGTCGTAGTAATGCATGTAAAAATTCCAGAGAAACAATAATAGCAAGCAATAAATGAAGATGATGTTCCATTTTTTTATTACGTAACTTACTTTCATAACCACAATTTCAGTAAAGGTAAAAAATATATGTAATAAAAAAATGCTGCGATTTGCAGCCCATTCTGATTTGTAAACTTCCAATAGGTTCGCAATATCCTCTATTGTCAAAAAATTGAATTATGCTCTTTTTTTTCTAAACTGTCTTACATCAAAATGATCTTGATAGACTTAATATCCATTGAGAAATAAAGAAGTTCAGGTATTTGTAATTACGTAACTCATTCGACCTCACCCTCTCCTTCGGAGAGGGCCGAGGTGAGGTTCATAAGCTATCCCTACCTTATGCCAGAAAGTAGTACTGGTATATAAGGACTCATTTGCATTGTTCCCGCCACCGCCTCGTCTGCCGCCACCGCCACCCATCGGGCGCATACCCATGCCCATCCCCATTCCTCCCATCCCAAACCCCATTCCCCCCATGTGCATACCGCCACCATGTCCACCGTTTCCGCTGTTTTGTCCGGCAGGTCTGTCCATGCCCAGCAAATCAAAACATACATTTATCGGCTTTCCCTTATCCCTGTTATCTATCTCTGCTTTTGTATAAAAAGTCTTAAACGGTATCACCGCCTCCCAAACCAACTGGTCATATTCGTCCAGTCCCACAGCCACTTTTATACCACAACTATCACCAGCACTCACATCATATTTTCCCCTGCAGCTCTTAAACCCCTGTAGAAAAAACTCGTTTGCGGTACTAAGCGCTTTATCCACCGCCTGCATCAGGTCCCTGCTTTGTCCTTTTTGTGCCTGTTGTTGGTCAGCGTCTTGACTCTGCCTGCGCGAGCCCTGCCTTACTGGCCCCTTATCATTATCAGAGGGGAAGCAGATCGAGGTCTTTTCTTCCTCAGTGCCGTTTTTATCTATCCATATCACAATGCCTTTTCTCAGTATTTTCAGTTCGGTCGCAGCATCTCCGCTCAATACAGTTATATACAGGTTCTCTTTATCATTTGTAATATCATAACTGATCAGTGCCTTGCTGTTATCGTAGGGTAGCGGTGATGGCCATTCATTTTTCTTCCCGTCTGCCACAACAGGAGTGGCCTGCCAGTTGCCGGGCAGTTTGGCAGATGACTTATGTGCCTGCTTTTCTGTATTACACGAAATAGTGATAAAAAGGCATGAAAGGAAACTTGTGACAAGAAATGATCTTTGCATAAAATCTAAGATGAAAGCCCTTTATAAGGCAATTCATTTAGATGCAAATTAAGTTTAAAGGTTTAATTCTACTGATTAGACATAAAAATCATGCATGATAAAAATAGTCCCGTCCCTTTAGGGCAAGGTAACAGGAATATTAAATAGAATGGCTTTAGCCAAAAAAACTCCAGCATATTTTTAATGTAAATGGTATCACTTATTTGTCTGCTTGGTATTCAAATTTCCATTCAGAAATTACGCAGACAAGATATCCACATTTACCACATCCGGCATAAAATTTGTGCACTAAATATGGGTTTTCCCTTGTTTACTCTTTGAGAAATCCTTTAAAAGCTCTTTGAAATAAAATCATGCCAGGATTAAAAATCCTGTTTTTGACTATCCACATTTTGCAGAAATTACTTTTTTTACCGGAAAGCGGAAATTTTGGCCCAAATCCTTTACTGTAGCCAGTTTCATGTTTCCGCATGAGGAAAAAAAGCGGAAATAATAGGAAAAAAGCGGAAATAAAGCGGAAAAACTTTTGTGGATATCTTTTAGATGCGATCACACAAAATAGCTCATTTTAAAACACTTCCTTACAAATAAAGTATAATTTGCCAGCTAATATTTCACTTATGAATGTGCTCAATTTCACTCCTTTCTCCATCCTCAAAACAGGACGACTTCTTTTAAGGGAACCTTCCCTTGATGACAGGAATGAAACCTATTTCATGCGCAGCGATGAAAGAGTAAATAAATATGTTGACAGGCCACGTCCTGCCAATGTTGCTGATGCAGAACAATTTATTCAGAAGCTAAAAGATGGGATTTCAAAAAACGAATCGATAGCCTGGGTGATAAGTTTGAAGAATGATCCGAAATTAATAGGCTCAATATGTTTGTGGAATATATCAGAGGAAAATAGCACAGCTGAAATTGGATTTGAACTGCATCCTGACCATCAGGGAAAAGGTATCATGCAGGAAGCCTTGTTACCTGTATTGCACTATGGTTTTAATTCGATGCAATTAAAAATAATTGAAGGCTGGGCCCACGAACGAAATACTGCTTCAATCAAGCTAATGGAAAAGAACAATTTTGTAAGAGACCACGAAACCGAAAGCAAATTTGCTGGGGAAGATTATTTTAAGAATATGCAGATTTTTGCGTTGTCGCGATCTTCCTGGAATAAATAAAAATATTTCATAAATAACATAAAATGTTTAGTTACTGGGAACAACAAAGTTTTTCGCATTATGACCATATAATCATTGGTTCTGGTATTGTAGGCCTTAGCGTGGCTATCGAATTAAAACAATTATATGCAAAAGAAACCGTGCTGGTTCTGGAACGGGGATTATTGCCTGCAGGTGCCAGCACCCGCAATGCAGGCTTTGCATGTATGGGCAGTCCCACAGAATTGCTCGACGATCTGCAGCATATGAGTGAAGACGAAGTCTTGAAAATATTTGAATGGCGCAAAAAAGGCTTAGACAGACTAAGGAAAAGATTAGGCGATGATAATATAGGGTATGCAGCAAACGGATCTTACGAACTGATAAGTGAAAACGAACTCGATGCCCTTGATAAACTGGAATATCTGAATGAACTGGTAAAACCGCTCACACAAATGCCTGCTTATAAGCTGGCGAATGAAAAAATTAAAGACTTCGGACTTTCAACATCTTATACAAAAGCCCTTATTCAGAATACATGTGAGGGGGAAATACATACAGGCAAAATGATGAAAGCCTTAATCGACTATGCTCTAAAACTAGGTATAGAGATAAAAACGGTGGCTTAAGTTCTTAGATTTGAAGATGCTGGCAATAATGTAAGCCTGGAGGTAAAAGACCCTTTCAGGAA
>CAIYVS010000047.1 GCA_903929655.1 uncultured Bacteroidota bacterium
ATCATTTATCTCCAGCTTCATGTTAAAGGTCTTTAACCTTGTAGCCATGCCTGTTTCATCATCAATTATATGCAGTACGAGGTCGGTATTACCGGGATGCGTTTTTACATTATTTTCTATAAAGCCTACAAAGTCCGGATCTATCTTAATCAAAGGCATGGAGAATTGCAATTTCTTTGTCAGGGTTTTACGCACATTCTCCAGCAGCATCATTTCCTTTATCTGGAACTCCATTACCCCCGGCCTGTATTTGTGCTCACCATAGATGCCGGTTATCATGATCTTCTGACCATTCACCAGATAATTGCCATACTGCACGTAATTATTCTCCCACAGCAATATTTCAAGATGGCCGGAATAGTCATTCAGCACCATCTTGCCAAATTTGCTGCCTTTCTTGGTGGTCATGTGGTTCACATCAGTCACAAAACCAGCTATGCGTATCTGCCTGCCTTTTTTATTTTCCAACTCGTTTATGGCTGTAATGCCATAATTATCTATCTCGAACTTAAATCCGTCCAAAGGGTGCGCGCTGAGATAAATACCTACTACTTCTTTCTCCCTGTCCAACAGTTCAGGTAGCCCCCATTTATCACATTCCGGCATGAGGGGTGGTTTTACCTCCGGCATTGCAGACTCACCAAAGAGACTATTGGTAGCCATAGAAGAGCTGGCCTGAAACTGGTTACCAAAGCGCAGCAAACGCTCTAATCCTGTAATAGGATCTGTAGCAGGCGCATAAAAATACTGAGCCCTGTGCAACTGTGCTGAGAAACAGTCCAGCGCGCCGGCCAGCACCAGGTTTTCCAACGATTTTTTATTGACTGTGCGTTGGTTGACACGTTTTATAAAGTCATATACTGTAAGGTATGGGCCGTTGCTTTCCCGCTCGCTTATTATGTCTTCCACTGCGGCCTCACCTACTCCTTTTATGGCATTCATACCAAAGCGCACTACGCTCTCCTTGTTCACCGAAAACCCTTTCAGGCTCTCATTCACATCAGGTCCCAGCACTTGTAAACCCATGCGCTGGCACTCCTCCATGTAAAACTTGATCTTATCTATATTGCCCTGGTTATTGAGCACGGCAGCCATATACTCTGCCGGGTAATGCGCCTTTAAATAAGCCGTTTGATATGCCACCAGCGCATAACAGGTAGAGTGCGATTTATTGAATGCATACTGAGCAAAGGCCTCCCAGTCGGTCCATATCTTCTGCAGCTTATCTTCCGGATGCCCTTTTGCTTTGGCCCCTTCTATAAACTGGCCTTTCATCTTATCCAGCACCGACTTCTGTTTCTTACCCATGGCCTTGCGCAGCACATCTGCATCGCCCTTGCTAAAGCCACCCAGGCTCTGCGACAGGAGCATTACCTGTTCCTGGTACACCGTGATACCATAGGTATCACCGAGGTATTCCTCCATCTGCGGCACATCATAACTGATGGCTTCCTGCCCGTGCTTACGTTTTATATAGTTAGGTATATATTCCATAGGCCCCGGACGGTAGAGGGCGTTCATGGCTATGAGGTCGTCAAATTTATCGGGCTTTAGATTGATAAGGTGCTTCTGCATTCCCGCACTTTCAAACTGGAAGGTACCATTGGTTTCACCTGCCTGGTAGAGCTTATAAGTTATCTCATCATCCAGCGGTATAGTGTCTATGTCTATATCCTCATTATAATTTCTCTTTATGAGCGCGAGTGCATCTTTAATGATGGTTAGGGTCTTTAGCCCCAAAAAGTCCATCTTGATAACACCTGCGTTCTCTATCACATTACCCTCGTATTGTGTTATCAGCGAGTCCACATCTTTTGCCATAAATACCGGGAGCAGATCGGTAAGATCGCTTGGGGCAATGATGATGCCCGCAGCATGTATGCCTGTGTTTCTCACAGAGCCTTCCAGCTTTTCAGCAGCCCGCAGCACATCGCCATGCAGGGTTTGCTGGCCCAGTATCTCGCGCAGCTTGCCCACCCATTCTATTTCTTCAGCACCAAGACCTTCTTTCTGGTCGAGGCTGTTATCGCCTTTCAATTCTGCGCGCAGCAGGCGCTTTAATGATATACCCGGACGCTCCGGCACCAACTTTGCCAGCGCATTGCTCTCGCTCAGCGGCAGGTCCATAACACGTGCCACGTCTTTGATACTGCTCTTGGCAGCCATGGTGCCATAGGTAACTATCTGTGCCACCTGGTTCTTGCCATACTTCTGCACCACGTAGTCTATCACCTTTTGCCTGCCCACATCGTCAAAGTCGGTATCTATATCGGGCATGCTCTTACGATCCGGGTTCAGAAACCTTTCAAACAGGAGCTTGTACTTTATCGGGTCAATATTCGTTATGCCAATACAATAGGCTACTGCCGAGCCTGCGGCAGAACCACGCCCCGGACCTATGAACACGCCCATGTTGCGCCCCTCCTTTATGAAATCGCTCACAATAAGGAAGTAGCCTGCAAAACCCATGGTCTTGATGGTAAAAAGCTCAAACTTGATACGTTCTTCTACCTCTGCCGTTATTTCTTTATACCGCTCCTTTGCGCCCAGCCAGGTTATATGCTCCAGGAAGGCGTTCTGGTCGTCATTAAACTCTGGCGGCACCTTAAAGTGCGGCAGCAATATATCCCGCTCCAGCTTCAGCGGCTTTATCTTATCCAGTATGAGGTTGGTATTGTCTATGGCCTGTGGCACATCCTTAAACAATGCCGTCATCTCATCTGTATTCTTGAAGTAAAACTTATCGCTGGGGAAGGCAAAGCGCCCGCCCTTTACCGGAGTTTCATCATCATCGCCTATGTCCTTCCACTTAGGGTCTGCCTGCTTGGAACCTGTGTTGATACACAATAATATATCGTGCGCATTGGCATCTACCTGGTCCACATAGTGGCTGTCGTTGCTGGCTATGATGGGTACATTGTATTGCTTTGCAAAACGCAGCAATACCTCGTTCACTTTATTCTGGTCTGCTATGTCGTGGCGCTGCAGCTCTATGTAGTAATCCTCACCAAAGAGGTCCAGCCACCATTTAAACACTTTCTCCCCTTCTGCCTCGCCCCTGCGTAGTATGGTGCGTGGCACCTCGGCCGCAAGGCAGCAGGTGGTGGCTATAAGCCCTTCGTGGTACTGCAATACCAGTTCCTTGTCTATGCGGGGATACTTACTGTACAGTCCCTCTATATAGCCCAGGGAGCAAAGTTTTACGAGGTTCTTATATCCTACTTCATCCTTGGCAAGCAGCAACTGATGGTAACGCAGGTCTTTATCGTCTTTAGAGAAGTTGCGTTTATGCCTGTTCTCTACAAGGTAAAATTCGCAGCCCACTACCGGCTTTACCACAGGCTCCTCTATATCCTTGCCATCCTCGCGCTTACCCACTACTTTCTTCTTCTTCCAGGCCTCTGCCACAAAGTCGAACACCCCAAACATATTGCCGTGATCTGTTATGGCCATAGCCGGCATATTATCAGCACGGGCCTTATCATAAAGCTTGGCAACATTAGAGGCCCCATCGAGCAGGGAATACTGGGTATGATTATGTAGATGTGAAAATTTCATGAATGCACTTATCCTTTCGGCGTCTTACAAAATAACTAAAAAACAGGGGCATTTGTTTGGGGACTTATCCACAAAGGGTTTATAAATAGATAATAAATAATTGACCCGATATTACTAAGATTTGCCCTTCAACATCAAAAGTTTGACTAATGTTAAAACCTTTTTTACCCATTCGGGTAGGATTTTAATTTCCTTTTCAATTTTTCCATCTGTTAACATAGCCATTTCTTTAACCGTTTCATTGGTATTATCAATTAAATAGGCCTCTTTAAATAGATGTAATTTACTTTGTAAATAGATCAAACCCATTTTATAACGGTCTGTTATGATATGGGGCGGTATATAGTGTCCGCCTTCTTTTACCCTTCTTTCAACTCTATCAATATTTACTTCTGTATTTTCTGTGCATAAAAAATATAGTATCACACCATAGCCCGCTTTCCTTATACTTTCTATCCAATCATAATCCGCATCTTTTGCAAGATTACTCTCAATCATAAAATCTTCTTGCTTTTTCAGGTAGATTGTCATTCTTTGACGGGCAATCTCCGCAGCTTTCACAAAATTTTCTTCCGTATATCCACCTAATTCATTCCTGGCTATAATATCAACATTTACAAAAGCAAGATCAGGATTAATAAACCCCTCTTCAATGGCCTTATAATAAAATGTTGTTTTTCCCGCTCCGTTGGGGCCTGCGAGTATATAAAGGGTAGGCATTACCTTGTTTGGAGCTGCTGTTTCAAAACTGTCTTTTTGCCAGTGCCTGGTTCCTCCTCTATTACTTCTCCATTTTCCATATAGACGATAGTGCTTCCAAAACGTACCGCTTTATTGCGAACATATTCTCTAAATGATTTTTCCATCACTTTGAAATCAATATGGACTTTATCGGTTTTCATATAGCAAATTTACGATTTTTATATTAAATACTGGTATGATTATGTAAATGCGAAAATCTCATGAATGCACAGTGTCAGACCGCTTTTTTTCAGCGTCAGACACCTCATTGCCTGCCGCCTTTCAATTCTTACAAAATAACTAAAAATGGAGGGGTTTTAATCGGTGACTTATCCACAATTGTCTATAAATAAAAAGCCTGTTTTTTGTTTTGATGATATATGAATTTTGATGGGTGTATGGCCGCTTGTTGCCGCTTTTTGGCCGCTAAAAATTTTTAGAATATGAATTAAATACGTTGAAAATCAACAAATTACAGAAGCACTTCATCCTATTTGGCCGCTTTTCGCGCAAAAAAAATGGCCGCTTTTCTGTTTGCTTCCCCTATCCAGTTTTCGGAATCTTGTTGCAGCTCTGTTGCCGGAGTTTCTGGGTGCAAAAAAAAGAATGTCTGAGGTACCATTATTTAAAAAACCGGACATTTTTTGTAGCGTTTTTATCCTAAGTTATTGATTATCAATTTTTATAACAATTTTCAAAATGTCCGGTTTTTTCAATGTTTCGGACATTGTAAATTTTCATAATCATAAAATGATTTCGGAGAATCCAAATGTAGCTTAGATAGAATTTATATGTCAAAGAACAAATATGATTTTCAAATTTCACCCAAATTTACGAAATGGGAGGGGCGGTTTACAAATATTTGTTTCTTATAATTGTTGGAACCTCGTCTTATATATTATGAATACGACATTCACAGCATCTTTATATGATTTTTATAAAATAAACATTTCTATCTTTATGTAAGTTCCAATGAAATCCTATATAACGATATTATTTTTTCTATCCTGCCAAAGTTTTTCTTTCGCACAGAGCATATCTATAGATAGTTTTTACAGGGATGGTGCTACCTGGACGCAATATTTATATAGTGAAACATGGCCGCACGGAATCACAGATTGTTACGAGAATAATTACATAGGTTACTCTTTACTGATTCAAGGAGACTCTGTAGTTGACTCCAGCGATTACCGACTTTTATATTATAAATATCTAGGTGGACGGGATTCAGAATATTGTGAAGGTTACTTTTATGGTACTGGTCAGTGGAACTGCATGATGAGCACTGATCTGATACCCTATTCTGATACCCCAGTTTTTGATGTACTTTCAAACTTGGACCTGGGATGGCATGCTTTAATTCTTGTTAAAAATGAGTACAATCTTTGTAAGAAAATGAGACAGCTTAACAAAAATGGTATTAACAAAAAC
>CAIYVS010000048.1 GCA_903929655.1 uncultured Bacteroidota bacterium
TTATTGAAGAGTATGTAGAAAAAGTAAAGAATGATGCATAAGAGTACTGCAATCGCTGGCAAGTTCTATGGGCGATACGATGGTATACGACCAGAATACACCCGGCGGATATACGCTGCAAATGCATAGCACAGATGCCACCACTATAAGTAAAATATTTTCCCAACAATGGGATATTGTAGTGATACAGGAGCAAAGCCAGTTGCCGGCCTTCCCAGCTGCCCAGGTGGACACTACTACTTTTCGTTGCGCGCATATATTGGACAGTATGGTGCATGCAAATGATACCTGCACCCAAACCATGTTCCTGATGACATGGGGATACGCAAACGGAGATGCCTCTAATTGTGCAAGCTACCCGCCCATATGTACCTATGCGGGTATGCAGCAAAGCCTCAGGGATTCTTACCTGCAAATGACGCATGACAATAGTGCAGTTGTTGCCCCTGTTGGTGCTGCATGGAAAGTAATACGGGATAGTTTTCCGGCCATCAATCTCTACTCTCCCGACCTGATGCATCCGGGTCTGCCCGGCTCTTACCTGGAAGCGAATGTTTTATATGCCTCTATCTTTCACAAAAATCCTTTTCCCAGTTCATACACAGCAGGTGTAACAAGCGCCGATGCACAAACATTAAGACGCATAGCTGCAAAAGTTACACTCGACAGTCTTTCGCAATGGCAGCAATACGGGCATTATCCTTATGCAAATTTCACTTATTCAAACGTTGGCTATACTGTTACATTCCACAACCAATCTCAGAAAGCAAACTCTTATTACTGGACTTTTGGAGATGGAAATACCAGTACACTTGACAGCCCTGTACATAATTATAGCAGCGCCAGCGTGTTTTATACTGCTTCACTTACAGTATCCAATGCATGCTTTTCTGAAACAGAGGTATATACCGTAAGCCTTCCGGAAGGTGTAAATAAGATTCAAAATGCTGC
Source organism: uncultured Bacteroidota bacterium (assembly GCA_903929655.1). GTDB lineage: Bacteria > Bacteroidota > Bacteroidia > Chitinophagales > Chitinophagaceae > JABDGU01. The sequence goes on from CAIYVS010000048.1 coordinate 952, forward strand.
TAGCACAGTGCAGATATTGAATGGCGCTAATGGTAAAATAAGTTTCCTCATTGTTCATGCAAATGCAGCCGCCCGGCTGGAGGTTTATGATATGAACGGCAGAAAGATCAGGAATTACAGCTTTGCAGGCAAAGCCCGTATTGATGATCGGTTTGTACCGGGAATTTACTTGTATAGCGTCTATGATAAACAGGAAGGTGCCACATACAATAATAAATTCAGGGTTTATTAGAACTATTTAGGTTCCTTATCCCATCCATCAGCCGGTACATCAGAAATATTATCGGGTACTGGATGGCTCTTTAATAATTCGGCCATATACTTGTCCCTGGCATTGTATTTTACAAAATAGCGCCCGCCCGGCACTTTCACATCCATCCTGGGCAGTGTTATAGCACCTTTTATTTGTTCATTGTTTACGTAATAATAATAGTAAACGGTCCTCCCGTAATCACTGGTATCCGACTTAATAGTAGTACCTATAGTAAACCTGTATTTTTGCCCTCCTCCTTTAGTAGCTTTCCATACCGACAGCGATATTACGAAACAGGCCAGCACAAGAGCAAGCAGCCATTTACTTTTCTTATTCATAAGTACAAGATACGTTTTATCCCTTATTTCCAGTAATCCTTCATCAGGTCTGCTACCCATGCCGGCTGCTTTGTTTCACCTTGGGGGCAGAACTCTTTCATCACCGGTTTTATATCCAGCACGGGTGTGCCGTTGATAGCGTCCAGGTGTTTCACTCTTATCACCCTGCCTTCATGTCCTATCAGTTCCACAGTGCATAAACCTATAGCATTAGGCCTGTCTTTTTTTCTTTGTGCAAAAATACCCGTTACCGGGTAGGCCGGGTTGCCGCGCGGTCTGCCTGAGTACACAATATCTTTCGCATCCACCTTATCAAAATAATAAATGATCTCGAGATGAGAAAAATCAGAAATGCTTTCAAAAGCTTCTACAGGTATATGCTCTGCAAGCTCTATCTCAGAAACCATATCGCCCCAGAAATCATCGCCGGGTATAGTACGTGAGTTTCTGACTTTTGCTACGGGCTGAAGTGTGATTTCCATAAGCAGGTTTGAAAGCATAAAGGTATGCTAATTTGAAAATGCTTTCCTTCATTTTCAAATTTTCAAATTTCCCAAATTGAAAAATTAATTTATCCAGCCCTGCGCATGCAGGTATTTGGCTATCTGCACCGCATTGGTAGCCGCGCCCTTTCGAAGATTGTCAGACACGATCCAGCAGTTCAGCGTATTAGGCTGCGAATAATCCCTTCTTATCCTGCCCACAAAAACCTCATCCTTACCCTCTGCATCCAAAGGCATAGGATAAGCATTTTGTTTAGGATTATCGATCACCACCACACCCGACATATTGGATAAAATTTCTCTCACATCATTTTCCTTAAAATCCTTCAGCAACTCTATGTTCACACTTTCGCTGTGGCCGCCCATTACAGGTACACGTACAGTTGTTGCTGTAACAGCTATGCTATCATCACCCATGATCTTACAAGTCTCCAGCACCATTTTCATTTCCTCCTTGGTATAACCATTGTCCAGGAACACATCTATTTGCGGAATGATATTGAGATCGATCCGGTGCGGGTACACCCCATGCCCTTTACCACCGGCACGCTCGTCCAGCAATTCATGCACTGCCTTCTGGCCCGTACCTGTTACAGACTGGTAAGTACTTACCACCACACGTTTAATACCATATTCCTTATGTAAAGGCTGCAAAACCATTACCATTTGTATAGTAGAGCAATTAGGATTGGCAATGATAAAATCATTTTCTGTAAGCACATGTCCGTTCACCTCAGGCACTATCAGTTTCTTCGTAGGGTCCATTCTCCAGGCAGAAGAATTATCTATCACCCTGATACCCGCCTCTGCAAACATAGGCGCCAACTGTAAAGACACAGAACCACCCGCAGAAAACAAAGCCACAGCAGGTTTTTTAGCTATCGCATCCTCAGCAGAAACCACAGGGTATTCCTTGCCCATATAAGACACCTTTGTGCCCACCGACCTGGCCGAAGCCACCGGTATTAATTCTGTAACAGGAAAATTTCTTTCTTCCAGGATGCGCAGCATCGTGCTGCCTACCAATCCTGTTGCACCAACAACAGCTACCCGCATGTATAAAATTTATATTCGCCGCAAAAATAAGGTATAAAATGACAACTGAAAACATCCTTTGTAGAGACATTACTAAGATTAAGGACCGGCATTATGGAAATGGCGTTAATAAAATCAGACACAGAAGCATAGGCTAAAGACGCACATGTACGAGGTTTGCAATCAGTCCAACCCCCACAAAAACAGATAAGGATGATCTTAAACAGGTTAGAGAGGTTTGGGAAACCAAAGAAAAGGAACTATCTGCCGCTATAAAATTAGCGTGGAA
>CAIYVS010000049.1 GCA_903929655.1 uncultured Bacteroidota bacterium
GCAGGGTCATCCGTATCAATTTAGGTAAGGACATAGATAAAGGGCTGGAAGAATTATCGAACTCAATAAAAGCATCAAACATATTGCAACATGCATAAGCAGATAAAGCCAGGAGCGATTAAAGCATTGTTTTTAGACATTGGCGGAGTATTGCTTACTAATGGCTGGGGGCATGAATCACGTTTTGAAGCAATAGAAAAATTCAGATTAAACAAAGAAGAAGTAGAAGAACGGCATAAGATCGCTTTCGACACTTATGAAATAGACAAAATAACTTTCGATGAATATTTAGATTGGGTGTTTTTTTATAAGGAAAGAAGATTTTCTAAAAAGGAATTTACAAAATTCATGTTTCAACAATCCCAGGCGTTAGACGGATGTATCGCTTTTTTTAAAGAGTTAAAACAACAACACCATCTTAAAGTGATAGCGGTAAGTAATGAAGGGCGGGAATTAAATGAATACAGGATTAAACAATTTAAATTAGATGAACTGTTTGACGCCTATGTATCTTCCTGTTACGTGCGCTTACACAAACCTGATAAAAGCATGTTGCAAATGGCCTGCGATATTTCTCATACGCTTCCTGAGCATGCTCTATATATTGATGACACTCTTTTACTGGTAGATGTAGCTAAGTTATTTGGTCTCCAAACACTGCATTTTCAAAGGTTGGAGTCCGCAAAAGAATTTATGAAAACATGTAAATTTTATAAGCAATAAGTAAAAATTATAAAGATGCCAACACAAGAATATGATTATGGAATGATTGGCCTGGGCACCATGGGTCGAAATCTTGTTTACAATATGTGTGATCATGGATATAGTGTAGCAGGATTTGATAAAGACGCCTCAAAAGTGGATTCGCTGGAAAAAGAGGCGGATGGCAGGAAGGTTTTGGGTGCGCAAAAGCTGGAAGATTTTATTGCCTCATTAAAATCACCCAGGGTGATCATGCTGCTTGTGCCGGCAGGCCATGTGGTAGATATGGTTATTGATGAATTGAAACCTTTCTTGTCGAAAAATGACCTTGTAATGGACTGCGGCAATTCTCATTTTACTGATACCGACTTACGTACCGAGCAGCTTGCAAAAGAACAGATCCATTTTATGGGTGTTGGTATTTCCGGCGGTGAGTATGGCGCCCGCTACGGACCGAGTATAATGCCCGGTGGCGCAAAAGAAGCTTATGAACGTGTAGCCCCGATGCTTAAAGCTGTTTCGGCAAAAGTAAATGATGAGCCTTGTGTAAGCTGGCTTGGTCCAGGCTCTGCAGGCCATTATGTAAAAATGGTGCACAATGGCATTGAATACGGGTTGATGCAATTGATTGCAGAGGCCTATCATCTTTTGAAGGAATGTCTTAACATGAGCAATGACGACTTGCATAATGTCTTTTCAAAATGGAATGAGGGAAGGATGAAGTCATACCTTATAGAGATCACTGCTAATATTTTCGCTCAAAATGATGAGTTCAGCGGCAAGCGACTCATTGATATGATCCTTGACACATCTAAACAAAACGGAACAGGACAATGGACTTCACAAAGCGCAATGGGTCTGTATTTGCCTATTCCAGTAATTGATGCGTCTGTTTCCGCGCGCGATCTTTCAGCATTGAAAGAAGAGCGGGTAGCGGCACAAAAAATACTGCAATGGCATAAAGTCGTATTCAAGGAAAATGACAGTGAATTGGTTGACTGGTTAGAAAACGCGCTTTATTTTTCCATGATTGCTGTATATGCGCAAGGGATGTCTCTTTTGCAGCGTGCTTCAAAAGAATATCACTATGATTTAAAGCTTGATGAGGTAGCCCGCATATGGCGTGGTGGCTGTATTATCAGATCAGTATTACTGGAAGATATTCTTTCTGCTTACTCAGATGAACCTACTTTGCCAAACCTGATGGTAAATAATCAACTAGCCCTTAAACTGGAACAATGCCAGGATGGTTTCAGGCTAGCTATAAAAACAGCGATTGAAACAGGTATACCAGCACCTGCAATGATGGCATCGTTAGCTTATTTTGATGGTTATAGACGTGGCTGGCTGCCAGCCAAGCTGATACAGGCACAGCGCGATTATTTTGGCGCTCACACTTATGAACGTATTGACCGTAAAGGTATTTTTCATACACAATGGGATCAAAAACAACAATAATGGAACCTACAGTAAAAATTGGCCCGACGGTCATTGTTATTTTTGGTGCAGGCGGAGACCTTACCTGGAGAAAATTGATGCCGGCTATTTACAATCTGTATTTAGATAATTGGATACCGGAGCATTTCGCCGTCTTAGGTGTGGCCCATAATGATATGACTGACAATGAATTTCGTAAGCATATAAACGAAGGCGTTGACAAGTTCTCCCGCAGGGGAAAATCAAAGAAGGATGATTGGAAATCTTTTGAAAAATATATCACTTATAAGAAAGGAGATTTTGGTGATACGACTACCTACAAAACGGTTAAAAAACAAATTGACCAATTTGAAAAAAGCTGGGGCACACCAGTAAACCGAGTCTTTTATATGGCCGTTCCTCCTTCTTTTTTCGAAGAAATTGCTACTATGATCGGGAAAAACGGATTATCCGAGAACAAAAAATTCAGCCGGATAATAGTAGAGAAGCCATTTGGTCATGATCTGGAAAGTGCCAAACATCTGAATAACCTCTTACATGGCCTGTTTGATGAATCACAGATATATAGGCTGGACCATTATCTGGGTAAAGAAACCGTGCAAAATATACTGGCATTTCGTTTTGCCAACGCGATGTTTGAACCGATATGGAACCGTAACTATATAGATCATGTACAAATTACGGTGTCGGAACAATTGGGAGTAGAACTTAGAGGAAATTATTATGAAACAGCAGGTGCGCTCAGGGACATGATTCAGAACCACCTGCTCCAGTTGATGTGCCTCATAGCAATGGAAGCACCGGTTTCTTTTGATGCGGATGAGGTGCGCAATAAAAAAGTAGATGTTTTGAATGCTTTAAGAAAATTCAAGCCCGAAGATGTACACAAAACTGCTGTAAGAGGTCAGTACCAGGATGGATGGATAGAGGGCAAAAAGGTTATTGGTTACAGGCAGGAGCCCGATGTGGACAGGTCATCCAATATAGAAACCTTTGCGGCTGTTAAATTTTATATTGACAACTGGCGCTGGCAGGGTGTGCCGTTTTATGTGCGCACAGGGAAACGATTGAACGAAACAATTTCCGTGATCACAATCCAGTTCAGGCCGGTGCCGCATCATTCATTTCCCGTTGAAACGACGGAGAACTGGCAACCAAACAGACTGATACTGAATATACAACCCTATATGGGAATACGCCTGCGATTCCAGGCAAAACAACCGGGGCTTAAAATGTTGCTTAATCCCGTTGACATGCTGTTTAATTACAGTGATGCATACTCCGGTGGCACGCCTGAAGCTTATGAAACATTATTGCTTGACATCTTCAGGGGCGATGCGACGCTCTTTATGCGTGCCGACCAGGTGGAAGCGGCATGGACAATACTGATGCCTGTTATTGATGCGTGGAAAGCTAACTCATCTCCTAATTTCCCCAACTATGATGCAGGATCGCAGGGGCCTGAGGATGCTGAAGCGCTGATTGCAAGAGACGGTCACAACTGGATTGTTGTACCACTTGAAAAAAATGATCATGAACCAACAAAATAATGTAAGGGTTTTTCAGAGTGAGACGGAGCTGGCAGCAGCAGCCGGTAAATATATTATTGAGCTTGCAAAACATACCGTTGAAACCAGGGGGAGATTTGTGATTGCCCTTTCCGGAGGTCATACGCCCGAACAATTATATACGCTTTTATCAAAACCACCATTTCGTGATCAATTGCCCTGGCACAAAACATTTATATTCTGGGGAGATGAGCGTTGCGTGCAATCAAATGACAAACGAAACAATGCTCATATGACTAAGGCATTATTACTCGATCACGTCGATATTTCATTATCGAACACATATCCTGTTCCTGTTGAATTTTCGCCAGCAGAAGCAGCAAAAAAATATGAACATACCATAAAAGCGTTCTTTGGAGATGATCCTCCGCGCTTTGATCTTATCCTTCTTGGCCTTGGTGAAAATGGCCATACCGCTTCAATCTTTCCGGGTAGTGATGTCATCTCCGATGATACTCACCTGGTAAGAGAAATATACGTACCAGAACAAAAAATGTTTCGCATTACGATGACCGCAAATTTGATAAACCAGGCCTGCAACATTATATTTCTTGTTACAGGTGAGAGCAAGGCTGAAATTTTAAACACAGTATTAACTACTCCTTATCAACCAGATAAATATCCGGCTCAACTCATTAAACCTGTAAACGGCAACTTATACTGGTTTATTGATAATAAAGCTGCAAATCTTTTAAGCAAATAGAAAATGAAAATAAGTCCTCTTGCAGGAAAGCCTGCTACACCCGGAATGCTGGTAAATATACCAAAGCTGATCACTGCCTATTATAGTGATGTCCCGGACCCTAAGATAAGGGCTCAGAGAGTGGCTTTTGGGACTTCCGGACATCGGGGATCATCGTTCACAAGGTCATTCAACGAGTGGCATATACTTGCTATTACACAGAGTATTTGTCTGTACAGGAAAATGCATAAGACAGATGGCCCGCTGTTTATGGGTATGGACACCCATGCACTCTCTGTGCCGGCATTGGCAAACGCGCTCGAAGTGTTAGCTGCAAACGGTGTAGATGTTATGATTGCCGGAATGGATGAATATACTCCCACTCCTGTTATTTCTCATGCTATTCTTGCATACAATAAAGGTCGGAAAACCGGGTTGGCAGATGGCATTGTAATTACACCATCTCATAATCCGCCTCATGATGGCGGGTTTAAGTATAATCCTCCAAATGGGGGCCCGGCTGGTACCTCAGTAACAAGCTGGATAGAAGCAAAAGCAAACGAATTGCTGGAAAATGGACTGAAAGGTGTTGTGAGAATTTCTTTAGAAAAAGCACTCCATGCGTCCACCACACATAAGCATGACTATCAGAATACTTATATCGCTGATCTTCGGAATGTGATCAATATGGATGCCATACGCAAGGGGAATATCCGCATAGGGGTAGATCCTCTAGGTGGGGCAGGTGTTCATTACTGGGAACCAATTGCGGAACGCTATGGACTTAACCTTACGGTAGTAAATAAAGATGTTGACCCTACATTCCGCTTTATGACCGTGGATTGGGATGGACAGATCAGGATGGATCCTTCCTCCACCTATGCCATGCAAAGCCTGATTGATTTAAAGGACAAGTACGACATTTCTTTTGCCTGCGATACAGACCATGACCGTCATGGCATTGTTACGAAAAATGAAGGACTGCTTCCCCCCAATCATTATCTCTCTGTTTGTATTTCCTATCTTTTTCAAAATCGCCCGCACTGGCATAAAGAAGCCGCCATAGGCAAGACAATCGTTAGCAGCCAGATGATAGACCGGGTTACAGCACAGCTCGGGAGGAAACTTTATGAAGTGCCTGTTGGTTTCAAATGGTTTGTGGATGGTTTGCTGGATGGGTCACTTGCCTTTGTGGGTGAAGAGAGTGCGGGTGCATCCTTTGCACGCCTGGATGGCAGTATTTGGACAACAGATAAAGATGGTTTTATTCCGGCTTTGCTTTCTGCCGAGATTATTTCTGTAACAGGCAAAGACCCAGGTGAAATATACCAGGGCCTTACGAAAGAATTCGGAACACCGGTTTATGATCGTATTGAAGCGCCCGCAACCGCCGGGCAAAAAAAGTTGTTAAGTGCACTCTCACCAAAACAAGTTCAGATTACAGATTTAGCTGGTGAAAAAATTGACAATATAATAACTATAGCGCCCGGCAATAAAGCATTAATAGGAGGTGTGAAAGTTTCGACAAAGAATGGATGGTTTGCAGCCCGTCCGTCAGGAACTGAGGAAATTTACAAGATATACGGAGAAAGTTTTCTCGGAAGAGATCATTTAGATAAAATTTTGAAGCAGGCGCAGAAAATTGTTGATGATGTATTAACGGCTCCTCAACCTGCGAAAGAAACATAAATATGAAATTGAAAATTGGAAGTGCGGATGAGCTAATTTCAAATGTGAAGGATTACTTTGAGACAAGTAATCCAATATTAAACTATACAAATGAGGAACCATTAAGATCGGAATTGTTTAGTGCTGATCAAATGGGTGAATATGCCAAAAAACTTGCCGGAACACATAAATTGACAATAAGACCTGCAAAAGGGCAGTTATTAAACAGGCTGGCTGATAATGAAAAGGTATTGGATGCTGTACGCAAGCTACTTGTGGAAGCAATTAAAAACAACAGCAATATAACACCTGCCGGAGAATGGCTGATCGATAACTTTTATTTGATCGAAGAACAGATCCGGACGGCTAAAAAACACTTACCAAAAGGCTATAATGAAACCTTACCGCAATTGCAAAATGCTGAAACACCAGGCTTGGCTCGTGTTTATGATATTGCACTGCAAATAATATCGCATAGTGACGGGCGGATAGACCTGGAACGGTTGAGCAGCTTTATAAAATCATATCAATCTGTTTCGCAACTGCAATTAGGTGAATTATGGGCCATACCGATCATGCTTCGCCTTACACTAATCGAAAACCTCAGGCGTGTTTCTGCGTTGATAGCGATTGACAGGGTTGATAAGAATCTTGCTGACTATTGGACGAAACAAATGTTGGAAATTTCCGAACATGATCCGAAAAGCCTGATATTGACCGCTGGAGATATGGCAAGATCTAATCCTCCGATGGCTAGCGCCTTTGTGTCTGAAATGAGCCGTCAATTACTCGGAAAAGGCCCAGGTCTGGCATTAGCACTTACATGGATAGAACAAAAGTTAAATGAAGATGGGAGGACGATCAACGAACTGGTATCGGCCGAAATACAAAAACAAGCAGTAAACCAGGTATCGGTTAGTAATAGTATCGGTAGCCTTCGATTACTTAGCGCCCTGGACTGGAGGAGTTTTGTTGAGGAGCATAGCATTGTTGACGAAACACTCCGAAAAGACAGTGATAACATTTATGCCAAAATGGATTTCCCAACACGGGATAATTACAGGCATGTTGTTGAAAATATTTCAAAAAGATCAAAACTTTCAGAAAATGATGTAGCAAAAATAGCAATACAGTTAGCAAGTGAAAATGAAAAGCAGCATGGGCCGGAACACCACAAAGCACATGTTGGCTATTATCTTATTGGCAAGGGACTTAGCCAGACAAAAAAAATGGCCGGTATTCGCTGCACTTATGTTGAGGCTATTGGAAAAATGTTTACCAATAATCCCCTGACGACTTATTTAGGTTCCATTTTTTTAATAACGATAGCCATAAGCGCTGTTTTTTCATTGAAATCGTATTCTGAGGATTTAGGTACCGGGTGGCTGATAACCATCGGGATCCTTTTATTACTCTCTTCCAGCCAATTAGCAATAGCAGTTGTTAACTTTTTTTCAACATTATTGGTCAAGCCACATTTGTTGCCAAGAATGGATTTTTCAAAGGCAATCCCTGATAAGTATAGTACACTTATTGTAATTCCGGCTATGCTGACTAACACAATAGCCATAGAAGAACTTGTTGAAGCACTGGAGGTAAGATTTCTTGCAAACAGGGATAAGAACTTGTTTTTTTGTTTGCTGACTGATTTTACAGATGCCACGCAGGAAACACTCCCCGATGATGAACCGCTGCTGCGTCTGGTTAAAAAAAGAATAGAAGAATTCAAAAAGAAATATGAAAATGAAAAACGCAGTATTTTCTTTCTTTTTCATCGCCCGCGCCAATGGAATGCCGGGGAAAAAATATGGATGGGCTACGAGCGGAAACGTGGAAAATTAGGTGAATTGAATGCGCTGTTGCGCGGAAATTCAGAAGACCGTTTTTCGTGTATTGTTGGTGATCCCATGGAACTGAGACAGGTAAAGTATGTGATCACGCTCGATTCAGATACTCAGTTGCCGCGCAGCTCAGCCTGGAAGATGGTCGCGACTATGGCGCATCCACTGAATCATGCCTATTATAACGAAAAGAAAAAACGTGTAACAAAGGGATATGGCGTTCTGCAGCCAAGAGTATCTGTGAGTCTGCCGGAATCAAACGGTTCGTTTTACTGCAGGCTACATGGCAACGAACCAGGCATAGACCCCTATACGCGTGCTACATCAGACGTTTACCAGGATATATTTGGCGAAGGTTCCTTTATTGGAAAAGGAATATACGATGTTGACATTTTTGAAAAAGTGCTTAAAGGCAGATTTCTTGAAAACCGGATACTTAGTCATGATTTGCTGGA
>CAIYVS010000050.1 GCA_903929655.1 uncultured Bacteroidota bacterium
CAAAAGTAGGTCGCAAATTTATTGATGTGGTTAGCTAATATATACTCAGTATGTCTTTTACCATCCCCTGGCAAGTTGAGTAGTTCAACGATTTCTTGTGTCTTGTAATTACCTTCTTTCTTAACTTTATAAGATGAGCCTTTGATTATATAATGATAAGCTAATGAATGAGCTGTTTCTATCGTTACATTTTTTATCCCTTTTTCACTGAATTTTTTCTCTGCTTCAATTTTTACCGATTTATTAAAAGCTATATACAATATGCTTCCTTTTTCTTTTCTTGCTCTTGCATATTCAATTAAAGTTGTTGTTTTACCCGAACCTGCAACGGCATTAATTTTAATATTTCCATCGCTATTGACTATAGCAATTTGTTCTGTGGTGAGTTTCATATAATAATAAGAGAATTACACCCAAATGTAATAAATACATTGCTTTAAGAATATATAAGTCACATCAAAAAATCACTTAGCCGCACTTGCTGGAGTATTCGGGCTATTTCAAAAACACCTGGTACCCAATACTGGTATACCATTCTTAAAACAAATTACTTAATTTTGTAGAAAATAAACATGATGCATTATAGGGTAAATGTAATATTCAGCAAAGACAAGGATGGATACTATGTGTATTGCCCGGAATTGCCCGGATGCCATTCCCAGGGAGATTCTTTTGAAGAAGCAAAAGAAAACATCAAGGAAGCATTGGACTTGTACCTTGAAACTATGAGCCCTGAAGAAATTGAAGAAGCCTTGAATAAGGATTTATTAACAACTACTATGGAGGTATCTGTTGGCTAAAACACCTGTTTTAACAGCCAAAGAAGCAGAAAGTATGCTTTTGAAAGCTGGTTATCAGCTTATCCGTAGCAAGGGTAGCCATAGAATATACATGCGCAATAAAATACGGGTTGTAGTTCCGTTTCATTCAGGTAAAACTTTGCATCCAAAAATCGTTAAAGAAGTTTTGGAAGCAATAAACCCTGCATGATGAACCACTAATCTTGAACCTTCATTGGATAGTTGCTATCACTTCATAATCACCTGCACAGTATGCCTTGTCTTTTGTTCCAGTAATATATATCGGCTCTTGGTAAGATCAAATAATATCTCAGGCGTATAATGACGTATGGTCAGCAATTGCACATCCTCATTGCGGAATACTTTATAGTCTTTACTTAACACCTTGATCAGTTCTTCTATTTTATCTTCCTTACGATCTATGCAGGCCACAAAACTAATAGCAGCATTCTGTATCAGATTCACCTTTACATTCAGGTCATGAAAAATACTGTATAGTGTACTCAGGTTATCTTCTGTAATAAAAGAAAAATCCTTTGTTGTAAGCTGTAGCAATACCTGGTCTTTTTTCAGTACAATAAGAGGCGGATAAAAAATGCTGTTCACTTCATTCTGTATCACGGTGCCTTTCAGGTTCTTATCAAGGAAGCATTTTACGTATAGAGGTATATTATGGTTCTGTAATGGCTTGATGGTCTTAGGGTGAATAACCTGCGCACCATAATAAGCCATTTCTATCACCTCATGATAAGTAATGGCCTCTATCTTCACAGTGCCTTTAAACTCTTTAGGATCTGCATTCAACAAGCCCGGCACATCCTTCCATATGGTTACAGATTCCCCGTCCAGCATAGCAGCCAGCAATGCTGCTGTATAGTCAGACCCCTCTCTTCCTAAGGTAACAGTAGTATTATCTGCAGTGGCGCCAATAAAGCCCTGCGTTACAATGCTCCGGCCTGTTTTTAAATATTTGCCAATGATATCCTGTGCCTGTTTTTTAGAGTATTCCCAATCCACCCTGGCATCCCTGTAAGTAGCATCGGTGCGCAAAACATCACGCACATCTATCCATTCATTCCCCAAACCTTCCTGCGCCAGGTAATAAGAAAATATACGTGTGGAAAGTATTTCGCCCATACCAACTATCTGGTCATAAGAATAATCATAACGTGTAGCATCAGCGCCATCTATTGCCCATTGCAGTTCTGTAAAATATTCATTCAGCGCCTTGTGGGCTTCATTATAATTCGCCTCGTTCAGTATGGCCTTCGCGTAATCAGTATGTTGTTGTTCCAGCTCATGCACCAGCTTAAGGGCATTTTGCTTATCACCCTTACAAGCGCTCTCAACAACTGCCTCCAGGGCATTAGTTGTTTTTCCAAAAGCAGATACAACCAATATTACTGGCTGTTTGGCTTCTTTAACAATAGGCAATAAAGCCTCCATTCTTTCGGGAGTAGCTATCGAAGCACCTCCAAATTTGTAAACCTGCATTTTTTATTAATAAAAAGTAAATAATTGCATCATTTAGAAAAACAAAATCACACCTCCTCTCCTTGGGAGAGGTCAGCCTACTTCAGTTTCTTCAAGGCTGCTTCCAGCTTAGATAACATTTCTGCTATTTCTTCCTTTTTACAAGTCCCGATGCTTAAACGGTACCAGGGTGATTCTGAATCGGCGCCAAATGCATAAAAAGGAACTACGGCCAGTTTCGCTTCGCTCAGTATATAATCTGTTACCTCCTCTTGCGTACTTAACATACGTTCTCCATCTGTTTTTCCTGCCAGGTTTAATTTTATCGTCAGGTAAATGGCAGCCTGTGGTGTTACGGCATCTACATCATAACCCTTTTGCTGCAGGTCTATAAACCCCTCATATATGCGCCACAATCTTTCTTCAAGACCAGCCTTGAAATGAGCAAGGTATTTGCTGATAGCTTCTTTCTGCACAAGATAAGCTGCTGTAGCTTTTTGTTCGGCCATAGGGGCCCATGCACCTACATGGCTCAGTAAAGCCTTCATTTTGGCAATCACATTGGCAGGGCCTAATGACCAGCCAACACGCACACCTGTTGCTGCAAACGCCTTAGAAAGCCCATCTATAAAAATCGTGTACTGTTTCATCTCAGGCCTCAGAGACACAGGATTATAATGTTCTGTGTCCCCATAGGTCAATGTCCCATACATCTGGTCAAACATCAGGTACAGTTTCTTCTCGCTGGCCCCACGTCGCATATTTTCTTCCAGCACCAGGTCACATATATTTTCAAGTTCATTCCTGTCAAGGGTGGTGCCTGTAGGGTTTTGTGGCGTACAAAGGCATAGCAAAGATGCGCCGGGGATATGGGCTGCAATATCAGCAGCACTTGGCATAAAATTATTTTCCGGTCTTGCATCTACCACGCAATGGGCTCCGCCATTCATGTGCACATAATGATTATTGTTCCACGAAGGCACAGCATAGATCACTTTATCCCCTCTGTTAACAATGGTGCGGAACAAGCTATAGATCAGGGGTCTGCCTCCGCTCGCAATAAGCACCTCATTAGTTGCATAGTCCAGCCTTTGAGTATCCTTCACAAATCCGGCAACTGCTGTCCTTAGCTCCTGCAACCCATCAGCAGGCGGATAATTGGTATACCGGTTTTGGTAAGCTTTAATGATCAGTTCTTCCAGCTCCTTGGGAATCGGAAAAATTTCCGGGTCAAAATCGCCGATGGTATAATTATATATTTTCTCACCCTTACGGATACGTGCATTTATTTCGTTACCTAAACGAACTATTTCCGACCCTATAAGTGTTTCTGCCAATTGGCTAAGTTGACTCATTTCCTCAAATTTATTTTATTTTTAATAATACCCTTGTTTTAATTTCCTTTTGCACACCCTCAACAAAAAAGGCTTACCGTTATCCGGTAAGCCTTTTTGAGTATAAGTATATGCATATTATACAATACCATTCCGGCCTACCTGGATGATACACTTATCATAACGTTTATATATCTTAATTGTCATCTTATTTTTCACTTCCTCGCAAATGTAATGCCCAAAATTAATATCCCCAACACAAACCACAAACTAAATTTCCCTGTTTTACGTCATTTTTTACTTAAAAAGTTCTTCCCTGCTTTTGGGCCTTTCTTCCTCCAGCCAATGAAAACGACTCAACTTCATTTCCCCTATATTCACTTTGTCAAGGGGGCTTAAGGTCTGGTGCACATCATGTATGAAGTAGATCCTGTCTATCTTCTGATCATTGAATAATATATGCAAAGTATCGCTGGTTCCCTGGTTCACGCCTAAATAAGCGCCTTTTTCATCTTTTGAATAATAGATGCACTCCGCCTCAGGAAAAACCTTCATGTCTACTATTGCGTTATTCTTAAAATTCCCTATCAGCTTCTTGCCCTGTATCTGGTCAAACAACTGTGCTTTTTCTGGTCCCGACTGGGATACCACGTAGGCATTATTGGGAACATACATTCTTTTCAGTTTCCCGCTGTCCATTTTCAGTAAGATGGTATCCCCTGTTATCTGGCTCCTTCTCGACCATGCTACCGGTTTATATATCATCCTCAAAATAGAATCCGATTGGGTATAACTGATACTATCACAAAGCCCCTGTAAGGAATCAGAAAATATTTTTACATGATGATAACCAATAAAATACCTGGGCGCGGTAGAATCTGCTTTATCACTCGTATCGTTTTCTACTACAGTTTCATGAGTAATGACAGTACTTGCAAATACCTCTTTGCTTATTTTTTTTCTCCTGGATTTTGTATCCTTTACAGGCATTGTTTTTTCTGCCCTTTTAGCCTCTTTAGCACTATCTGTTTTCTTAGGTATGGGCGCAGAATAAAACGTATCCGCACGTATAAAAAGGCTGTCTTTATTATTTATTTGTTTCAGTACAGGTTTTATGGTTGCCCAAAGAGTTCGGCTCCTGCGGTTGTAGTCTGCATGTCCGCAATACATGGTAGTATGCTGTGTGGTATCAATGGATATTACATGGCCATCTGCAACACCTGTTCCTTTTATCTTGCTGTAATTAATAGTATCTCCCTCCAGGTACTGGTCTTCGTTCCATACAAACGAATGGCATGGAAAATGCCCTATCTCGTTTTTACTGTCAAAAGTGCCGCAACTGGTATGCATCAATGATTTATCACTTGTTATCACAGATGCAGCAAAAAACTCCACGATCTTGGTATCTGTATTATAAGATAAGTCTTCAGATACAATATGATACCTCGGGTCTGTTATCACAACATTGCCTCCAAACCTGCTGTCTTTGGTATTAGAATTATAGGTACCCGTCTGGCTTTTTACATTCGTAGAATCATTCTGCAAATTCCCCCCATGTGTATAGACCCCTGTTTTAGTGCCTGTATTATACGTAAGTTCCTCGCATTTTAAAGTACCTTTTGTATCCAGCAGCGTAACATTACCACTTAAATAGGCCAGCTTCGCATTGCCCATGTAACGCATATAATCACTGCTTGCTTGCGTACCTCCGGTCTGTTGTATTTTTACATGTCCGAAGGCCTCTAAATTATTTGTCTTGGTATTAAGAAATGCACTATCACAATACATGGTACTCTCATCTTGCTGCATGATAACATCGCCGATAAACTTCTGTATGGTACCCGAATCAGTTTCAGTTGATATAAAATCCTTACTGTCTTTTATTACAACATTTACCTTCTTGGCAGTATCGGTCTCTTGCCCCAAAACCGGGACATCAGGGAAAAGAAAAACAAAAAACAAAAATACTAAAGATAAATACTTTGTATGATCCCCTGATAATAATGACAAACCTTTGATTTATTTATTTGGCGCAAAGATAATAACATTAATTCAGCGACTAATTAGAAATATGCAAAATAAACAAAACTGTTAACTGAAAACTGCTAATTGCAAACTAAAAATCTGTTCCCAATGAAAAATACCATATTGGCTTCTTGATCCCATCTATATTCCATGCAGCATCCAGGCGCACAAAATAACCCAGCACTGTTGTACGCATGCCACAACCATAGCCTAAAGCCAGGCCCAAACTGTTTGGCACACTTATCTGCAGGCTTATCGGGGGGATCTGTGTCGGGGGGGTATTATAAATATATTGCGTAGCCGTATTTTGCGCATCAGGCAGGAAACCGGCCCAGGCAGAGCCCACATCAATAAAGCCCACCAGTTCAAAATTCTTAAGGAAAGACGATTGTACAGGCCTTTTCAGGAACGTTGTAAGCACTGGCAAACGGAACTCTGAATTATATACTGCATAATTGTTCCCTGCCCTGGCATTTTGTTTATAACCGCGTAAACCGGTAGCTAATGCTTCAAAAGCATAGGGCCCTCCTTGCGGTTGTAAAGAAGTATTACTTGTGGCGCCTATCCAATTATCCACTCCTCCCAGCGAATACATGACCTCTGCTGTACCATCAGAATGTGCATATGCCAGCCTGGATGCCCAAATAAAGTTCTTGTATATTTTCTTGTAATAGCGGAAATCAGTTCCGAAATTGTAGCAACCCGTATTCCCGTTATTCAGTCCATACAGGTATTCCGCATAAAATTTATAACGGTATCCGTTCCAGATATTCATAAACGGATTGGTGGTATTATCAAATACATATTCCAGCCTGCTTAAAGACCAGTATTGGCGTCTGATAGCAGATGATGGCAGTTTATTGGCAAGACTTACCGTATCTACCGGTGCAAGGTTCAGTTCATCATACCTCAGGGCAGTATGAAAACGCACGCTTCTTATCCTGTCCAGTGGGTAAGAAAAATTCGCCTGCACCATATTCGTTATTGCTTTTCCAGGTTGTTGTTCCTCGTAAATGATCCTGTTAACATTGTCCGTATAGTTTACCGGATAACTAATCGTGTTCGATGTACGAAGGTACAATAAGCCCCAATCCAACCTGCGTGTAAAATTATCATACTGCAGAAAGTAGGCAGTACCCGAAAAATTGATAGGCAACTGGAAGCCTCCGGTAAAACGGTGGTTTTCCATCACGTCATTCAGACTCAATGTTATTAATCCCCCCAATGAAGGATTGGTGAAGGAACCTCCGTTATTTTGTATAGACTGGTAC
>CAIYVS010000051.1 GCA_903929655.1 uncultured Bacteroidota bacterium
CCTTGAACCCATATTATACAGGATCCTTCAATGAATCCTATATTTCCCTCAATTTTCTCGAGACCATGCTCACGTCTCAGCAAACAGGTGTTAACTCATCGGTTTATAACCAGTTCATTAACAATACCACCCTCATTTCCAGGAGGCTCGGAAGCATTAATCCCTACACCAACGGTCTTGCCGACCCTACCAGCCCCAACTATAAAAAAGGATATACCTTATATTCACAGGAAGTACTTATACCTTCCTTTATTGCTGCCTATACAGGCCGCAATGCCGGCACCATTGCGCTCCTCGACGATAATAACCATACCAGCATACAAAGTGATCCTTTTAAATATTATTTCCCTCTGCCCAACTGGCGTTTAACCTATAATGGACTTGCCAAAATTCCGGCTCTCTCATCCATATTCTCAAACCTCGTCATCAACCATGCATACACAGGCAGCATGTCTATGAACGGATTTACATCTTCCCTTTTATACGGCGATCTTTATGGCCTCGGCTTCCCTTCGTTTATCGACTCCAACTCGCATAACTATGTACCTTTCTTCCAGGTACCTAACGTAACCATTGCCCAGGCATTTACACCCCTCATAGGTATAGACGCAGCCTTCCGCAATAATCTTACGGCCAAATTCGAGGTGCGGAGATCCAAAATGGAAAGCTTAA
The DNA here is from genome assembly GCA_903929655.1 of uncultured Bacteroidota bacterium. Taxonomy (GTDB): domain Bacteria; phylum Bacteroidota; class Bacteroidia; order Chitinophagales; family Chitinophagaceae; genus JABDGU01. The sequence continues at coordinate 673 of CAIYVS010000051.1, forward strand.
GCCTCATAGATTACCAGATAAGTGAAAACACCAGCACTGAATATGTAGTCGGTATCGGTTTCCGCAAAAAAGGCGTAAGACTGCCATTTATGGTCATGGGTGTAAGCAAATTAAAGAACGAATTAAGCGTAAAAGTAGATATCGGCCTCCGGGACGACAGGAACAGTAATAACTTTCTCGCCAATAGCATAGGCATCACCTCCAGTGGCCAGAGAGTACTCAGGATATCCCCTTCAGTCGATTACATAGTAAATAAAGGGCTTACCCTGCACTTCTTTTACAGCAGGCAGCAAACCATACCCTATGTTTCCAGTTCTTACCCCATTACCACCACCCAGGCAGGGCTTACGCTGCGCTTTATTTTCGCACAGTAAAACCATGCCCGGTACACTAGGCAGAATAGAGCAAAGGAGATTGTTAAATAATCATATATACACTACCCTCCTTAGCTCATAAGTGCTATATTTGTAATCCAATAAATTTTTTTTAATGACAGTTCATTCATTCCAGGAGCATTTTGATGATAAGATAAAGAGAGAGGTGACGATTGAACCAAGAGATTGGATGCCAGACGATTATCGTAAAACATTGCTGCGCCAGATATCGCAGCATGCGCACAGCGAGATCGTAGGCATGTTGCCCGAAGGCAACTGGATCACACGCGCACCTAACCTGCGTCGCAAAGCAGTATTGCTTGCCAAAGTACAGGACGAGGCAGGACATGGCCTCTATCTCTACAGCGCAGCAGAAACCTTAGGCACCAGCCGCGACGAAATGCTGGAACAACTGCACACAGGCAAAGCAAAATACTCATCCATCTTTAATTACCCAACCCTCACATGGGCCGATATGGGCGCCATCGGCTGGCTCGTAGATGGTGCCGCCATTATGAACCAGGTACCCCTTTGTCGCGCATCATACGGGCCCTATGCCCGCGCAATGTTACGCATTTGCAAAGAAGAAAGCTTTCACCAGCGTCAGGGCTTCGAGATCATGCTCACACTTTCCAAAGGCACCGAAGTTCAGAAAAAAATGGCACAGGACGCACTCAACAGGTGGTGGTGGCCATCCATCATGATGTTTGGTCCATCCGACGATAACAGCCCAAATTCAGAACAAAGCATGCGCTGGCGCATCAAACGCATCAGCAACGATGAACTCCGTCAAAGATTCATTGATGTGACAGTAGAACAAGCCAAGATACTGGGTCTTACGCCTCCCGATAAAGATCTTAAATGGAACGAAGCAACAGGCCATTACGATTTCGGTCCCATCAATTGGGATGAATTCTGGAACGTAGTAAAAGGCAACGGCCCTTGCAATAAAGAGCGCCTCGATGCCCGTAAAAAAGCATGGGAAGACGGCGAATGGGTGCGCGAAGCAGCACTCGCCTACAGCAAAAAACGCAACGAACGAAACAATAAAACCTCAGTAAAGGCAGCATAATAAACTAAAGATGCAAACAACAAATAAAAACGAATGGCCCTTATGGGAAGTATTCATTCGCAGCAAAGCCGGTTTAGACCATAAACATGCAGGCAGCATACACGCAGCAGATGCCCAAATGGCCATTGAAAATGCACGCGATGTCTATACACGCAGAATGGAAGGCGTAAGCATATGGGTCGTAGAAAGCAAATACATACACGCATCCGAGCCCGATCAGTCAGAAGCACTCTTCGAGCCCGCCAACGACAAAATATACCGCCACCCCACATTCTATGATCTCCCTGATGAACTAAAACATATGTAACTGACTTCGGAATTTGGAATTGGTAATTTGGAATTTGAATAACAGTTTTAAAATTTATTCCCAATAAAAATTCCTGATTAATTGCCCCGGCCTTTACAACGCGTTGCCTTTTTCGAATGCCGTTGTTGGTCGCCTGACCAACAACAAATATTTTAACAATTGCCC
>CAIYVS010000052.1 GCA_903929655.1 uncultured Bacteroidota bacterium
AAGTGAAAGTTAACAACGCTTCCAAAGACCATCAGCGACGTCATTTCGAACCCGATTTTCTTAGGGTGAGAAATCTCCTGCAAACCTGCACGCAGCCAAATAGAAATCCTCCAAGCCCCACATTGTCATGGCGGGCACCGACCAGCCATCTCCAAAGCCGAAGCGATTGTCAGCCTGAGCTTGTCGAAGGCCTGCTGAATACCTGCAAGCAGCTAATTCCCCACTTGAGAGGGGCTAGGGGTGTGTTTTGTCATGGCTGGCACCGACCCGCCATCTCCAAAGCTGAAACAATTGTCAGCCAGAGCCTGTCGAAGGCCTGCTCAGAACCTGCAATCAGCCCCATCACGGCGTCATTGCGCGGAGTGATAGCAAAGCTTTGTGCCAGGCCACGACAAAGCAATCTCGCAAAAACATGAGAAAAGTTGAAGAAAAATTCTTTGTCCAAACAATACCATCCTATTCTGCACTCACGGCACCGTTCATCGTCCAGAATATCTATCATTTTATTATCAACATATTATAGTTATAAATAGGGTAAAAACGCGGTAGTATATTTGACATAATACGTTTAATTTTAGATTTATAAAGCTTGATAATCGGTTTTTATATGGCGTTTTAATCATTATATTAAAAGGTACTGATGGCAAAATCTAAAGGTTCCGAATTTGAATTGAGTTTCTGTGAGTTTATTAAGACAACTTTTGAAGAAATGGGATATCAGGTTATAGAAGTTAGAAAGCAAACATCTGGCACTCAAAATGGTTTTGATGTTAAGGTCTCTTTTTTAGATGATGATGATAATGAACGAGATTTATTTTTTGAATGTAAAGACTATGATACACAACTTCAATGGTCTGACATTTTACCTAAAATGATAGAATTAGAAGCAGCAAATTATAATGTTGATGGGTTTATTGCTGTTTCACCAAAAAAAAATATCAGTAATATTGGAGATAACATCTCGCCAAAATTTAAAGAAAAATTCAATTTCCCTATTTCGTTCTGGACCCCAGATTCTTGCATTCATGATATTTTTTCTTTGAACCCTAGTATTTACAAAAAAGTATATGGAGATGATTGTAAGGTGATATTAGATAAAAGCAACGCTTTAGAAAACTTAAAAGGTAGAATTGACTTATTGATAAAGCAAAAACAATTATTAAGATACGTAAATAGAATTGAGATTAAACAGGCATCAAAAACACCTTCGGAAGATAGCTCCTACATTACTAATCTTGATAAAAAATTAAATGAGGTATTAGCCGTCGATGATCCAGACAGATTAGAGTATCACAAATTACGTTGCGATTATAAGGTGTTTTTAGAAGACCTCACAGATTTAAACAATTCTTTAAGAGTTAAAATTCTCAAATGGCAAGACAATCTTAGATTAAAGGCTAAACGACTCACTAAAAAGTTTCAGGATGATGAGGAATATACGCCCCGTAAATTTTTTCATCAGTTTTTTGATGAGGCAGAAAAGGAACTAAATACTTTTTACTCAATTGAAAAAATTGATGGCAGCAGGGAAAAACTATTAAACGGGGTGATATTTGAATTAGCGGCTGAATGTCCATTGGATTGGAGAAAAAAGACAGATGAAAGAAATAATTGAAAAGTTTGCAGATAAGCTTTCAGAAAACAAAGCCAACCCAAATATAAATTTGGACCGTCCAATTTATGTCCAACCAGAAGACCGCATTAGTTACCGTGCTGCAAGGATAATATTTATACTAGGCATGTTAAATACTAAATATGGCCTTAGCAAAGAAGTAATTGCATGCATAGATTTTTTACTGCGGAATCCGGGTTATCAAAAAAAATTCATTATTGAGTACTTTAAGGATAAGCAAAACACTTTAATTGAAAAGCTAAATAAATATACCCCCTCCCAAATAATAGAAATTGATTTCAATATTGTTCAATACAAGAGCGTCCCTTGGTATCTAAGATTTAATGACATGTTTTTGTTTCTATATGTTAGAAGGTTAGTTGAGTTTATCGGTACGAGACCAAATTTAAGGGTAATCTTAACTGAAGCAGGGAAACAATTTCTTTCAAATATTAGTGACATATATATTGATGAACAGAATTTTCTTGAATTATTTGGTAGTAGGTTGACTGAAGATAAAGCAATAAAAATTATTACAGAAGTAAT
>CAIYVS010000053.1 GCA_903929655.1 uncultured Bacteroidota bacterium
CCCCTACATTTATGCCTTATATTTTCTTTGGCATATCTACAGGCAAAGGCATTTCTTTCAAATTGCAATATTACCTGAGTAATTTTTTAAACACCGATTATAAAACTACGGTTAATGGTATGAGTACAGCGCCTTATGCAGGCTATAATGTGCACCTGCTGCTATTTTCAATAGGGCATAGTTTTCATTATCACGAGTACAAAAATAAAGTAACGCCTCCGGAGGAAACTAAAATTGCAGGGCTTTAAAGAAAAATTTTTGCAACTGGCCACATTGCTACTATCATCATTTTGCCACGCTGGCTTCTACTCCTTCACTACGTACAGCAAAAAGTATAAATGATTTATAATCAATAAAACCAATTATAAAGATTACCTCGGTTTATTATACACGCGCTCACTTTTCGTTGTTCAATATTCCTTGTTCGTTGTCCACTGCTATTGGATATTCTTAACTGCCCTTTGTTCACTGCTACCTGTTCGTTGTCCACTGCAATAAGGCAACATCTCTTCCAGGTAATTACGTTCATTGCTCAGGCGCGGCACCTTGTGCTGGCCTCCCAGTTTACCCTTATCCTTCAGCCAATGTTTAAAACCATCCACAGGCATCACATGCACAATAGGCATTCGCAGTGCTATATCCTTGTATCTTTTCGCTTCGTAGTCTGAATTCACAGCCTGCAAAGCTTTGTCCAGTTTCTCCACAAAATCCGTCAGAGGGCAAGGCAAATGGTCAAATTCTATGATCCATTCATGGGCACCGTTATCCTGCCCGGTCATGTAAACAGGTGCAGCAGAATAATCATTTACTACAGCCCCGGTTTCTGCACATGCCTTTGCTATAGCATGGTCTGTATTATCTACAATTACCTCCTCTCCAAAAGCATTCATAAAATGCTTTAGCCTGCCGGTCACCTTTATGCGGAAAGGATTAACAGAAGTGAACTCAACAGTATCGCCAACAAGGTATCTCCATAATCCGCCATTAGTGCTTACCACCAACGCATACTTTTTATGCAGTTCCACCTCTTTCAGGGTAAGTGTTCTCGGGTCTTCTTTACCATATTCCTCCATCGGCATAAACTCATAAAAAATGCCATGGTTCAGGAACAATAACATACCATCTATACCCACCCTGTCCTGCGCTGCAAAAAAGCCTTCGGAAGCATTATAGGTTTCCAGGTAATTCATTTGCGCAGAAGGAATATATTGCTGAAACTGCCTGCGGTAGGGCTTAAAACTCACACCTCCATGTATATACAATTCCAGGTCCGGCCATATGTCCAGCAGGTTATTGGTTCCTGTTATTTCAAAGATCCTTTTTATAAGTACGATGGTCCATGTAGGCACACCGGCCATATAAGTTACGTTTTCCAGGATGGTGCTCTGGGCTATCATTTCTATCTTTTCTTCCCACTCATTCATTAACGCTATAGACAGCTCCGGGGTGCGGAACAATTGTCCCGCCAATGGCATATTCTGCAGCATTACTGCACTCAGGTCACCAAAAAAAGATTCTGTATTCAACTGGTTTATCTGGTGGCTCCCACCCAGCACCAGGCATTTACCCGATGTGATATTGGTTTGCGGAAACTGCCTCATATACAAAGCCAGCACATCCCTGCCCGCCCTGTAATGCGTTTCATCCATGCTCTCCTTGCTCACCGGTATAAACTTGCTCTTATCACTTGTAGTACCACTGCTTTTAGCAAACCAGGTAATAGGCGATGGCCATAACACATTCTGGTTACCTTCCAGTATACGCTGTATATATGGTTTTAGCGTATCGTAATCGTTTATGGGCACCAGCTTCTTAAACTCTGTTATGCTATTGATCGTCTCAAATTTATGCTTTTTACCATACTCTGTAAACTGCGCAGAACCCACCAGGTTATTAAATACCTGCTGCTGGGTGTCTATAGGGTTATGCATAAAATTATCAATAGCACTTTGGCGTAATTTTATAAAACCTCTGAAAGCCGGGCTAATGATACTCATACCTTAATGTAAATTGATTGTTTAATTTCTATACGTCCTATTCCCTCGACTTACTTCTTGCAGTGAACTTCTCCATATAAGCTAATAAAACTTTGCGTCTCAGCGTCTTTGCGGTTCAATACAAGATACAACTATTTTATTATTTCTCCCCCGGAAGCGTAGCTTTTCCGCTTAAGTACAAAATTCTGGCCCAGGTACACCTTTCTTACCTGCTCATCTTCAGCCAGGTCTTCGGCAGAACCCGATTTCAGTAATTTACCCTCAAAAAGCAGGTAGGCACGGTCTGTAATGGAAAGCGTTTCCTGCACATTATGGTCGGTTATCAATATCCCTATATTCCTGTATTTTAGTTTTGCAACTATTGCTTGTATATCCTCCACGGCTATAGGGTCAATACCCGCAAACGGTTCATCCAG
>CAIYVS010000054.1 GCA_903929655.1 uncultured Bacteroidota bacterium
CGCTTTAATGGAATTCATGATTGTTTTATCAGATTTTATATATTAAATGTTGGCAGAAAGAAGGTATTAATCACTAATATTGAACCTGAATATATTATCAAAGAAAAACAAGAAATACTAAAGCACTATTTTTCTGATAAATTAGAACGAGAATATCCTATCTCTTTGGAGGTCGACGGTCACTTTTCGCAGAAGGTATTGATTGAGTGGGAAAAAAAACTTGAAGTAATAAGTTTTGCAACTGAAGGCATAGAGAGATGGAAAACTGATAAATATACAGGTCTTAAGATAAGAATATTAGTTAGAGATATAACTGGAAAATCTTACTCATCAAAATGGGTAGATTACAAAGACCCGTTATTGAATCTCGGTTGAGTGCACACTCTGCTCCGCGAAGTGTTGTTTCACTACATCGCACCTGCATACGATCTCTCCTCTCCTTCAGAGTGGCCGGAGAGGTACCCCTTTTTTCTTCCCGCGCCCACAGCTACTTTCAAAGAAAAATTTGGAATCGTTTTTTTTCAATTTCTTTCCTTTATGCGAAACAAATACTATATTTGCTTTAATAATAATTATTAATGAGTTCTCTTGAGTTAAAAGTATATGAACTATTTAAAAAGCGCTTCAACGAAGAAGAGGCTCAGATAGTTATTCAATATTTTGAAGCAAAAGCAGAAGAAAAAATTCAGCAGAAAAAAGATATTTTCCTTACCAAAGACGATAAAATTGATATTATTCGTTCTATATATACGGTAAACATCATTCAGTTCCTCGCAACAATGGCAAGTCTCATAGCCATTATGAAATTTATGATGAAATAATCCCCAGTTGAGCCTGGTATTCAATAAAAAAGCTGTTCGGCATATGTCTTCATGCTACGCCACAGCGGTACACAATCTACAAATTGTCATATAAAATCATGCCCATCACAACAATCATCACCATCACAGTTCAGGCAAGCCGTTTAGCATCTCCTCTCGTTTGTCATACAGAGTAAACAATTTGCTGCGCACAAGCTCTTTGAAAATGACAAAGCTGAAATTCAGGACCGGCATTATGGAAATGGCGTTAAGAACTTCTTTCATTGAGGCAATTGAAAAGAATTTATGAACGAAATAAAATCAGACAAAGAAGCACAGGCTAAAGACGCACATGTCGGAGGTTTGCAATTAGTACAATCCCCACAAATGAACAAGAAAGATAAAAATCTGAACGGAGCATTGGGCGGCTTTCATCCTCGGCCTGTCTGATTTTTAGCCATTTTCATACAACCTTGAATTTTTGGTTCTTTTGTTTCAAGACAAAAGAACAATAAAAATGAAATAACTATGAGTGATTATTAGTCAGTTTTTACGAAATGTATCAATGGCAGCTTGTTGAAGTGGGCCGGGAGAGGCCCCTTTTTTTCTTCCCGCGCCCACAGCCACTTTCAAAGAAAAATTTGGAATCGCCCTAACCCATTTAGTATATTTGTTAGGAATTTAAGAAAATATTATACTTAAATTTTATAAGTTCTTTGACACTTGTCTCGCTTTAGCGGATATAAATCGCTATCAACCAAAATCAGGGCCATACAGATGCTCCAACTCGGCGCCAGCCTCATCGATAGCGCCAGCACTCGAGCAATTATTCTAATCACC
>CAIYVS010000055.1 GCA_903929655.1 uncultured Bacteroidota bacterium
GTCTTACTGCCAGAGGTTCATCAATCTGTGCTAACTTCTCTGTTTGGGATCCTAACCAGGGTACAGAAGGTGCTTATGTTGATCAGCCTTTTAACTTCTCATATGTATTACCTGCATACAGTGCATTCTTCACTACTGTTACTGCTGCAACAAACAATACCATCACTTTCCACGAAAGCGATAAAACTGCAGCGGCTGCAAGCGGCAACCTGTTCAAAACAACTTCAGGTTTCGGCAACAATGTGGTGCAATTGCGCATCCTCAGCAACAACGATTCACTGTCATGGGATAGGTTATTACTGTTCTTCAACGGACAAGCAATGGCTAACCTGGACGAACTGGATAACCTGAAATTGTACAACCCGGGTCTTAGCTTCTACTCCAACTCTGCTGACGCAAGTCAATTATCTATCGACGTGCGTCCTTATGTAAACGGACAAGTTATACCTCTTGGTTTACAAAACGCTGATCCGATGGCCTACGCTATCCGTGTAGATGATTATGATGTTCCTGCCGGTACTACTTTATACCTGCACGATAAATATCTTAACCAGATACAGCCTTTAAGCAAGGGTATGCACTACAATTTCACTGTTACATCCGATCCTGCTTCACAAGGTGATAACCGTTTCGAATTAAATCTGAATGGCAACCCTTCCGGGATTACCAATGTTACCGGCACTAAAGACTTCAAGGTTTATATGATGCCTAACCCCGCTACTGACTACGCTACAATCACTTTCGAAGCTGATCAGCCGGGAAATACGGTAGTAAGAGTAAGCTCTATAACCGGGCAAGTGGTTTACAATAATACCATCGGCGAAAAACAAAGTGGCAAAGTAATAGTGCCGCTCCAGAATATTGCTCCGGGTGTATACATCGTAACCATTGTTTGTGGAAATCATTCTGTAACAGAACGCCTTCTTAAACAATAATTATTAAACAATAGAATTTTAAAAATAAAGGTTATGAAAAGAATATATAAAATAGCATCTCTTCTCACGGTTGTGATAATGATTGCTTCCCCGATCTTAGCTCTTGCAGGCGGGCCTGGTTTCGGCGGTGGTGTTGACGACGGCGGTAACACCTGTGCAGTGCCACTGGATGGTGGTTTCAGCATACTGATTGCTGCCGGCATTGGCTATGGCGCAAAAAAATTCGCCAAAAAGAAAAATAAACCAAGCGAAAACGCCTAAAAAAGTTTGTTTTCTTATAAAGACCCTCCCTCTTATATGGGAGGGTTTTTTTATTGCTATAACCTATCTTTCCTGCGCAGTCATGAATATAATGTATAATATTTCACTCATTTAACAATGCAAACAGAAAATATACATTATCTTCACCCAAATTCAATATGTGTCTGTAGCTGCAACAAATAAAAAAGCAATCGTAAAATTTGCTCCCAGGGGCAATGATAGTTTTTACGATACTATCAAATTGAGAGTAAAAGAATACTTCGAAACAAGTAATATATCGCAGAACGCCAATACTAAAATGCGCATTAAAACTGCGGTAATGATCTCCTTATATGTCGTTCCCTATATATTAATCGTTACAGGGCTGGCTTCTTTTAATGCATGGTTCTTCATTGGTTTATGGCTTGTAATGGGCCTGGGGATCGTAGGCATAGGGGCCTCTGTTATGCACGATTCTAACCATGGCTCCTATTCTACTAATAAACATGTCAACAGTTTTTTGGGCAGTTTGTTGAATTACCTGGGGGGATATGCCCTTAACTGGCGCATACAGCACAATGTATTACACCATACTTATACTAACCTGGAAGGACTTGATGAAGATATTGACCCTGGAATATTACTACGCCTTTCACCCAACAAAAAACGTCTTGGCATTCATCGTTTCCAGTATATATATGCATGGTTCCTGTACTCGCTGATGAACCTGTTTTGGGTTACTGCAAAGGACTATAGACTATTATTCCGTTACCATCGCAATGACCTTTTACGAAAAGAAAAAACAACTTTACGTAAAGCCCTCATTGAGCTCAGCATCTTTAAGATTCTTTATTTCGCATATGCTCTTGTATTGCCTATTATGTTTTCCGGCATGCATTGGCCCTTAGTTGTTTTGGGCTTTGTGCTCATGCACCTGGTAGGCGGCTTGGCGCTGGCATGTATTTTCCAGCCTGCGCATGTAGTCGAAACTTCCGAATTTCCGATAGCTGTAGACGGCAAAATAGAAAACAACTGGGCCGTTCATCAATTATTAAACACTACCAATTTCTGCCCCGAAAGCACTATCACCTCATGGTTCATAGGCGGCCTTAATTACCAGATAGAACACCACCTTTTTCCTGAAGTTTGCCATGTACACTATCCCGAGCTTTCTAAAATAGTACACAAAACAGCGCAGGAATATGGCCTGCCATACCAGGTATTACCCACTTTTGCACACGCCCTGTGGGAACATGGTAAAATGCTGAAATACCTGGGCACCAAAGAAAGCGCTCTTGCTGTTTAATCTTTTTAAAACCATTCCAATTGTCACTTTACCAATTGTTCAATCGCACAATTGAGAAATTGAACAATTAAACCTTATCCACCTCTTTTTAACAATCTCTTTCAGCCTCTGCACAAGATTTGCGGCATCCTTTTTGTTTTATTAAATTAGGATAAATATTCAGGGCTATGAGACTCAGCGAAACTTGGTTTATAGAGGGCTATATTGATTTCGAATTACAGAAATACAGGCTGCTGGCCTACCTGCAGGAGGTCAACCACTATTTCCATGAATCTAAATTATACCCCCAACTTTCAGACACGATATTCCACTACAATAATCTCACATCCTTCCGCGATAACAAGAATTTTCTGCAAAGCCATTTTCCCCTGCAATTGGATAAAATAAACATCAAAAAGCTGGAACTGGTTTATGAAAAAATGCTGAAGGACGATGAAGTGATGCAGGAACTGGAACGTATTACCCAATATGCACTGGAAGAAATGAAAGGCACGATTGACAGCGGTGCAGAGATCTATGAAACTGTTGAAAAACAATTGCGCATACAGCCCATAGGCATTATGCCTCTTTATAAAAACGAAGGCTATATGCTGCTGCGCTTCGGTAACTACGCTGAGATACGGGCCTATGCCTATACCATTACTCTGTTCGAGCAGCAGAATTCCCGTTACAGGGGTATCAGGATAGATTACCTGGATACATGGTCCGGCAGCCTCGTCAACACCTTCGAGCAAATTAAAAAAGACATTATACGCCTTAACCGCATACTGCCCAACCCTGCTGTCTATAGCGTGGAGTATCCTCACGCCATACCACTTTACGAAACCCTGCTCCCCATAGCCAAACGCGAACTGGTGAAACATATAGAGCATGATAAAGCAGCATAGGGGCAAATTCCAAAAAACAAATCCCAAATTCCAGAAGAGCATTCCATCTCCGGGCAAATTAACCAATCAGCCCTTCAACTAATCAAGCTTTTCCACCATTTCCTCTTGTTTCTTCGTTGGCAATAATATCAGCCTGAGTGTGGTGTCATTGGTAAAATAACTGATGGCCCAGTTGATAAAAATCATCAGCTTATTCTTCACGCTCAATATCAGCATCAGGTGCAGGAACATCCATACAAACCATGCCACCCTGCCCTGGAAACTCATGAAAGGCAGGTCTACCACAGCCTTATGTTTGCCCACTGTAGCCATAGTGCCGGGATTCTTGTACTTAAACTCCTTTAGTTCTTTATTCTTTAAAAGTCCCTTCAGATTATCCGCCAAGTTCTTAGCCTGGTTGATGGCCACATTAGCCAGTTGCGGGTGCCCATTCGGAAAATCCGCGGTCTCCATATAGCATACGTCCCCAATTGCAAACACATTGCTATGGCCCTTCAGTCTGTTATATTCGTCTACTGCAATCCGGTTTCCCCTTACTATTAAATCTTTAGTTATTCCTTCCAGCACATTGCCCATCACACCGGCCGTCCATATCAGGTTGCGGGTTTTGATGCTCTTTCCATCTTTAAAGCTTACTACTTTGCCGTCATAGTCCTGCACCATGGTATTCAGCAATAGTTTCACGCCCATCTTTTCCAAATATTCCTGCGACTTCCTTTGCGATGCCTCACTCATATTGGCAAGCGTATGCCCATGACCTTCCACCAAATAAATACCCAGTCTCGAAAAATCCATATCGGGATAATCCCTGGGCAATATGTTATTCTTCATCTCTGCCAGGGCACCTGCCAGTTCCACACCTGTTGGTCCTCCGCCTGCCACTACAATATTCATAATAGCTTCCTGCTCCTCTGGCGCCGCATGTAGTGCGTCTTCAAAATTCAGCAATATCCTGTTGCGCAAGGTAATTGCATCCGGCGTGGACTTCATAGGATAAGCAAACTCTTCAATATGCTTATTCCCGAAAAAATTGGACCTGCAACCTGTAGCGATCACCAGGTAATCATACTCAAAAGTACCGGCATCGGTAACAACATCCTGTAGCTCCATGTCAAGCTGCTGCACTTTTGCATACCTCACATGCACATTCCCTTTTTCCTGGAAGACTTTACGCAGCGGGAAAGAAATGGCGCTGGGCTCCAGCCTCGCAGTAGCTACCTGGTAAAACAGTGGTTGAAACTGGTGAAAATTATATTGGTCAATCAGCGTAATCTCGTATTCACTGTTCCTGATTCTCCTTGCTAATTGCAAACCGGCAAAACCTGCGCCGAGTATGATCACTTTTTTGGGCATTATAATAAGCCTCTTGTAGGGGATAAAGGTACGAGCATAAAATATGCGAGCCCATACTAAAAATCTATACCCCCTTACCCCTGAAGGGGAGTCTACCTTATCATAAACAAATGTCCCTTTTCCAACGAAGGAAAAGGGACCATATATTTTCTGACAAGAACTTTGTAATAACACTTCCCCCTTCAGGGCTCCGGGGGGTAACTACCTCGCAATATTCACCGACCTCAATTCCCTTATCACCGTTACCTTTACCTGGCCGGGATATTGCATTTCCTTCTGTATTTTATCAGCTATCTCGAAGCTCAGTTTATCGCTGTCTGCATCGCTTACTTTGTCAGCTTCTACAATCACTCTCAGCTCACGGCCTGCCTGTATAGCATATGCTTTTTCCACACCTGTGTAGGCCATGGCTAAAGATTCCAGGTCCTTAATGCGCTGCAGGTAACTCTGCATCATTTCGCGCCTTGCACCCGGCCTTGCACCGCTTATCGCATCGCAGGCCTGTACTATCGGGGAGATAATGTAGGTCATTTCCATTTCATCGTGGTGGGCGCCAATGGCGTTCACGATAGATGCATGTTCACCTGCTTTTTCGGCAAGCTTGGCGCCAAGTAATGCGTGACTCAGTTCGGTTTCTTCATCGGGCACCTTACCTATATCATGCAGCAAGCCTGCACGTTTTGCCAGCTTCACTACTTTTTGGCCCAAGCCCAGTTCTGCCGCCATGATAGCGCAGAGATTGGCGGTTTCCTTACTGTGCATCAGCAGGTTCTGACCATATGATGAACGGAAACGCATTTTACCTACCATCCTCACCAGGTCTTTATGCAGGCCATGCACACCCAGTTCTATAATGGTGCGCTCGCCTATTTCCATCACCTGCTCTTCCAGTTGCTTCTTGGTCTTTTCCACCACTTCCTCAATACGGGCCGGGTGTATACGACCGTCCTGCACCAGGCGCTGCAAGGAGAGGCGCGCCACTTCCCTGCGGAATGGGTCAAAACAGCTTAATACAATTGCTTCAGGGGTATCGTCTATTACCAGGTCCACACCGGTAGCTGCTTCCAGCGCGCGTATGTTACGACCCTCACGGCCTATGATCTGGCCTTTTATTTCATCGCTTTCCAGGTTAAAAACCGTAATGGCATTCTCGATGGTCTGCTCAGCGCCGGTGCGCTGTATGGTTTGTATAATGATCTTCTTGGCTTCCTTGGTAGCGTTCACCTTGGCCTCTTCCATGATCTCCTTGACATGGGCCATAGCACGGGTGCGGGCTTCTTCTTTCACGGCCTCCATCAGTTCGGCTTTGGCTTGCTCGGCGCTCAGGCCAGCCACCTTTTCCAGGCGCTTGATGTGCTCTTCCTGGTGGCGTTCCAGTTCGGTACGTTTAATGTTCACCACCTCCAGCTGCCTGTCCAGGTTGGCACGCACAGCATCATTTTCCTGCATTTGTTTTTGCAGTGCCCCTGTTTTATCGTTCAGGCCTTGTTGCTGTTGTTTTACCTTTCCTTCGGCATCTGCCAGTTTCTGTGTACGTTGCTGTACGTCTTTATCGTGTTCGCTCTTAAGTTGTAAAAAATGTTCTTTTGCTTCTAGTACTTTCTTTTCTTTTAGTGTGTCGGCCAGTGTTTTTGCATCGTCAAGAAGTTTTTTCGCTTGTCTTTCAGCGTCTTCTACCTGTTTCTGAGTGTTTTTGGCAAAGATCATTTTGCCCAGGAATATGCCTATTAGTAGGGCTACTATCCCAATGATAGCAGCTAAAATTGTGGAGTCCATAATTGTTACATGTTGCTTTTAGTCGGTAAATATTCAATAAATCACTATCCATATATTAATATTATTAAATATACAAGGGATCAGTTTAGCTCGCGAAGTTAAGAAATAGTTAGGAGAATTGATTAGGATTCTTGGGATTGGGATGATTGGCCAGATATATTGATTTTGACACTTTAATTTAAAAGAACTTTTCTTTTCATGTTGGGCCATTCAGCCCTCCTCTTTTTATCATTATCATTTCCTTTGTGCCCGATGCCCGATTAATGAAAATAGCGGACATTTTTGAACCGTAATTTATACAAATAATTGATTAGCAATTAATTGACCTCAATTTTTGATGCCCGACCATGCCCGATTTTATACTTGGGCGGACATTCACGACATTTTAGAATTTTAAGGGTGCTCCCGCCTTCGGACGGGCAGGCATGAGAGAAGTTCCGTTTTTCGGAATTTTTTCCGCTTTTTTTGGTGTTTTGTGATTTTTGGGTGTTTAAAATAATGTGTATAATATTGATTATTAATTATTTATAGTGTTTTTATAAAGATTTTGAAGGCTAAAATATTTTTTCCGCTTTTCTTCCTATTAGGGACTTTTGGCTTCCTTTTTGGGCTGTTTTGTTTCCTTTTGGGGTTCTTTGGTTTCCTGTTTTTACCGCA
>CAIYVS010000056.1 GCA_903929655.1 uncultured Bacteroidota bacterium
AGCCCAGCAATTAGGCATACCTTTCTATGTAGTTTGCTCTGCCAGCAAAGATGAAGCAGATGCATTCCAGAAGAAATGGGACCTGATGAATATCGACTTCCTGGTGCTGGACCGCACTGTTGAAAAAACAGCCATGCGCTCCGACCCCGGACTAATGATGCTGAACAATGGTTTTGTGGAGGGAAAATGGAGTTACAATGATTATCCCAAAACCATCTCCTTAAATAACGGCAAACTCTCTTATCAATAGTGCTGCACTTCCTGGCACGGCGCTTAAGGTATAGCCTGCTGGTGCTGTGGGGAGTGGTAAGCCTGGTTTTTTTGTTGTTCAATGCATTGCCCGGAGACCAGGCAAGACTTACTTTGGGACAAAGAAGCGACCTGAGCTCGCTTGCAAATGCACGGCATGAGCTGAACCTTGATAAGCCTATATTAACAAGGTACATCCTGTATATGAATGATCTCCTTCCGGTCGGCATTCATAATAAGGATAGTGCAAGTGCCGGAAAATATCATTACATACCCTTATTCCCGCTTACTAAAGAAAAATGCCTGGCATTGAAATGGCCCTATTTAGGCCGGTCTTACCGTACCAAAAGGGAGGTAAATGCTGTATTAAGCGAAGCGTTGCCTGGTACCATAATACTGGCTTTGACGGCTATGACTATGGCAACTATTTTCGGTATTCTTTTAGGTGTGCTCGCAGCATTAAAAAAGGATACCTGGCTGGATACTTCTGCCATAGCAGCCAGCGTAGCAGGCATATCATTACCATCATTTGTTGCTGCCTTATTTATTGCCTATATTTTCGGGTACCTTTTACATAACTACACGGGCCTGGACATGACCGGCAGCCTTTGGGACTATGACCCTTTTACCGGCAGGCACCTGGCCCTGCGAAATCTTATTTTACCGGCCTTGTCGCTGGGCATCCGGCCCTTGGCCATTATTACCCAGCTTACACGCAGTGCCCTGTTGGATGTTTTGAACCAGGATTATATCCGCACGGCATACGCCAAGGGCTTAAGCAAAATGAAAGTTGTTTTCCGCCATGCACTGCCCAATGCGTTGAATCCTGTAGTTACAACAATATCAGGCTGGCTGGCAGAATTACTGGCCGGCTCTTTTTTTGTGGAATATATTTTCGGCTGGAAAGGAGTAGGAAGGATAACCGTGGACGCATTAGACAAATTTGATTTCCCTGTGGTCATGGGTTCTGTTTTACTGACGGCTTTCATATTTATAATAGTTAATTTATTTACCGACCTGGTATACAGCTGGCTTGATCCGCGCGTGAAATCTGTTTAATATTTAATTATTACTTCAAGGTTAAGGAATTATTAACTTTTCGTTATTATTATGTAAATAGACGCGCTAAGAATATTTTTGCCGCAGTTTCAGAACCTGCTTACTGAAACTAATTAAAAACAAAATATACGTTATGTCATTTGCATCCATTGTAAAGCTTTTTGTGCCTAAAGACAGGATATTTTACGGCTTATTCGAAGAGGTATCCAATACGCTTATGAATATGGGCGAGGTTTTTATTAAAGCTGTAAATGAAAAAGACCCCTCAGCCCGGCATCTTTATCTTAAAAGCCTGGAAGAACTGGAACATAAAAATGATGAAACTACCCATCGCATTTTTGTTGAACTGGGAAGGAATTTCATTACTCCATTTGACAGGGAAGATATACACTATCTCGCCACTTCTCTTGACGATATAGCTGATTATATATGGGGTGCCTCCAAACGCATTGTAATCTATGACATTTCTGATGTGGACCATACATTACGGGAATTTGGAGACATTATTATAAAATCCATAAATGCACTTAATATCTGCATACGCGGCATGCGCGACCTGAAAGAACTTCGTGCCATAACCAATGCCTGCGTGCTGATAAACAGCCTGGAGAACGATGGTGATGACCTGCTGGACAAATCGATGATGAACCTGTATAATACCCGCGATATATCAGCAGTAGAGATCATTAAGAAAAAGGACCTGTACCAGATGCTGGAAACTGTAACAGATAAATGTGAAGACGCCGCCAATGTTATAGAATCTATAATTATTAAATACGCTTAAGCTGCAAATATCTATATGACTTTTTTGCTGATATTAATTATTGTACTTGCCATCATATTCGATTTTATTAATGGATTTCATGATGCGGCAAATTCAATAGCCACTGTTGTATCTACCAAAGTTTTAACACCTGTACAAGCTGTTATTTGGGCTGCTGTATTCAATTTTGTGGCATTTTTCATTTTCAGGGACCATGGTGTGGCTAATACTATTGCAAAAACTGTAAAGGAAATAGACATCACGCTGCCGGTAATCACTTCGGGCTTGCTGGCAGCTATAGCCTGGAACTTACTTACCTGGTGGTATGGCATACCTTCCAGTTCTTCTCACACACTTATAGGTGGATTTGCAGGCGCCGCCATTGCGCATGCAGGTTTTGGTGCAGTTAATCCCGAGCCGGTAATAAAAACAGTAAGTTTTATAGTTCTGGCCCCCTTGATGGGTATGATCATGGCATTTATCATATCGCTCTGGTTCATCAATTCTTTCCGTAAAGGTTTGGCACCTAAGATCGTTTCATTTGCGGTGATGGGAATTGTGGTTTTCATTTTGTATAAAGCTTTGGAATGGGATCCCTCTAAATTGAAAGCTCATTCTGATTCCTACTATTATAATGTTTTTACAGATACCAAAAATTTCAAGTGGATACTCATGGCTCTCATACTTCTTATCATGAGCATCTTCACCCTCTTTTTAAGCAGCCTTAATTTTTCAAGATCTGCCAAATGGTTCAAGCGCCTGCAACTACTCTCTTCTGCTGCCTTCAGTATAGGGCATGGTGGTAATGATGCACAAAAGGTGATGGGTATTATCACTGCTGCACTTATTTCGGGAGGAATAATTCAGAAATTCGAACAGATGCCTATATGGGTACCACTGGCCTGTTATACTGCCATGGCAATTGGCACTATGAGTGGTGGATGGAAGATCATTAAAACCATGGGCACGCGCATTACCAAGGTGACCCCTTTTGAAGGGGTTGCTGCGGAAACCGCCGGCGCTATAACCTTGTTCCTTACAGAAAATTTAAAAATTCCGGTAAGCACTACTCACACTATTACAGGTTCTATCATCGGCGTAGGTGCAACCAAACGCTTGTCAGCAGTTCGTTGGGGTGTAACAATTAATTTACTTTGGGCATGGATACTCACCATCCCTGTCAGCGGACTTATAGCAGCTGGCATATATTCGGTTTTCAATTTATTTGTTAAATAAACCTCTTTATAAATAAGGGGTTTAACAGATTATTAATGGCTTAAGGCGCTTTATACGCCATTTTTTCGCTACTTTCGTAGCTTGCCTTTTTTGAACTGAGCATTAATTTTTGAATGTCATTACCACCGCTTTTAAGACACGTTTATAATCATGGAACCGAGGAAGTGATCCGACGTGGAAAAAAGATTTTCTATACTGCGGGGGTCCAGATGCTTGACGTAGACCACTTGCTGGAGCAGGTTCGGTTTCGGGTTCGTAATGACTTATACCAGAATTATTATACGGTTACCGTATTTAAATACCTGCACCCGAAAGAAATAACGGTTCGTTGCCAGTGTCCTTACAACCTGGGCGAAATTTGCAGGCACGAAGTTGCAGCTCTTTTCCAGTTGAACGATATTTTACAAAGCGGTTTCTTTGAAAATACCGATATCACCTACGATCAGAAGCACACAATAGTACGCATGCGGCAGATCAATATGCAAATGCTGCGCATATTTACAGATGCCGACACCCTGGAAAAAGCCGAAAAATGGGCAAATTCCAATAAGGCCATCATCACCATCAACAAAAACGATACCATAGAAGCCGAAGTGCCTGATGGGGACGAAACCTTTAAGGTGATGATAAGGCAGAATGAAGACCGCTATTTTGATACCAGTTGCGGCTGTGTGGAAACCAAACACCCGCTTTGCATTCACAAAGCCACCCTCTTCCTGCAGGTATTAAAAATGTATGGTGCCCAATATTTTCAGACCATGCAGGACTGGGATATTCAGAAAAATAAACTTTTACAACAGTATGGGTTTAGTCTTAAAGACGACCTTAAAAATAAATTTGAATTTACTTACGAAAACGGGAAACCTTTTCTTCGTGTATTGGATTCATCACTAAAAAAAGTGAGCGTTCCGGAAAAGTTAAAACCTGAGCCCCGGCCTATAGAAATTGCTGTTATTGAAGATGAACGAAGACTGGGTATAGTTCTGGATACCAATGTAAAATGGTATCCTTTTGTCAACATGGCGCTCATCGCAGGCAATACAGATGATGAAGGGAAAAAATTTATCGGGCCAATTGAAAAACTGGAATTAAGCCAATATATCAACGCGGCAAGGTATAAGGACGAAGAACGAGAGCTGATACCGATCATCCGTAAGTTTCTACCGGAAGAATTGCTGAAATACCTTAAGAAAAATCTTCCTTTCGGCGACCTGCTGGATGATTATAATGAAGTATTGAAAGCCTTCCCGTCCGAAGACCTCAGGGAACAATTATGGGAATATATCTTACCCAAATACCAGAAATTATTTGAGCGCTACCGCACTCACCCATTTTGTTTTATTCACCTGAATAACAAAGCCATTTCCTCCACCAGCATCAGCCCGGTGGAATTTGTGAGTAGACCTGTTCACCCGCAATTAAGCGTTGTTAAAGAAAAAGAAGATATCCTTATTTCTCTTGCATGGGCTATAGATGGCAAAGCGTTGCCTCATAGAGAATTGAAAATGCTGAATGCTGCATTATTACTTGTTGATTACGGGTTATTTTGTGTAGGCAATATAAATGACATTAAGATCGTAGAATGCTTTAACGCCGATGGTGAACTAAAAATAAGCGCGGAGGAATGGCCTGCTTTTCTTGAAAAGACTGTAATACCCTGGAGCCATAAAGTATATGTCAATTTTTCTGATGAGCTGGTAGAAAATGTCAACAAGCAAAAACCTGCTTATCATTTATACCTGCAGGAACGTGAGCAGATGCTGATACTGCAACCCGCATTCTCTTATAACGGAGTTGAGATACGATGGGGTTTTTTCGGAGACCTGGTGCAGGCGCACAATGGAGTTGTTAAGATCATAAAACGTTATGAACCGGTAGAAGAAGAATTCATCCAGTTGATGCGCACTTTGCATTCTGATATACAAGTAAACAGCAAAGACCATTTTTTCTACCTTCCCGGCAATACCGTCCTGGCAAATAATTGGTTCTTCCGTTTTACAGACCTGATGAGGGAATGGAATGTTGAAGTATTTGGGTTTGAAGGTTTGAAAAATCTGCGCATCAATGTTCATAAACCTGTAACGCGGGTGCAGGTAAGCAGTAATATAGATTGGTTTGATGCTTCCGTTGAAATTACTTTCGGCGACCAGTCTGTAACAATATCCGATGTAAAAAAAGCCCTTGCACAAAAACAAAATTTCGTAAGGCTGGGCGATGGCTCCGTCGGCATATTACCGGAAGAATGGCTTAAAAAATATTCTTTACTATTAAAGATAGGCGATACCAAAGGCAATAAAGTGCGCCTTAAGAAATACCATTTCAGTGTCCTGGACGAATTGATGGCAGATGTGGATGAAGAGGCGATACAACAGGAACTGGAAAACAAAAAAGAAAAACTTGCCAATATACTTGCCAACGATTTCAGCGATGTTGAGCCGCCTGCAGATCTGAAAGCACTCTTACGTCCTTACCAATTGGCCGGATTTCAATGGCTTGTCTTCCTGAAAGAAGCTGGCTGGGGAGGTATACTGGCTGATGATATGGGTTTGGGTAAAACCGTTCAGACCCTGGCATTTTTTCAGTATTATAAGAATACTAATGTAGGAGCCCGCTTTTTGGTAATATGCCCTACAACGCTGATGTATAACTGGGAGAATGAAATAAAAAAATTCACCCCCAGCCTGACGCATTTCATTCATCATGGCCCTAAAAGAGGTGCACTACAAGCTCCTTTTGATAAATTTGATATTACCATCACTACCTATGGCACCATGCGTAGTGATATAAAAATATTCAAGGATACCCATTTCGATTATGTTGTTCTTGATGAGTCACAATCCATCAAAAACCCGCAATCGCAGGTAGCCAAGGCATCCTTGCTGCTTAATTGCAAAAATCGACTGGCACTGAGCGGTACGCCTGTTCAGAACAACACCTTCGACCTCTATGCCCAGATGAATTTTCTGAATCCCGGCATGCTGGGCAGCAGGGAGTTTTTTATGAATGAGTTTGCCACACCCATCGATAAGTTTCAGGAAGATGAAGTGAAGCAACAATTAAAAAAACTTACTTACCCTTTCCTTTTAAGACGTACAAAAGAACAGGTAGCAAAAGACCTTCCGGATAAAACAGAGACCATCCTGTTTTGTGAAATGGGGCCGGATCAGCGTAAAATTTATGAGGCTTACAGAAACTCATATCGCTCCCAGATATTGGGCATGATAGATGAACGCGGACTGGAACGTTCGACCATGCATATCCTGCAGGGATTAACAAAACTGAGGCAGATATGCGATTCCCCCGCTATACTGAATGAAGAACATCATTTCCCCAACCACTCGGTGAAGCAGGATGAACTGATGCGGGAAATACTGGAAAATGTTGGCGACCATAAGACCCTTGTTTTCTCCCAATTCCTGGGGATGCTGGCACTCATACGAAAAGCGCTGGTGGCCAATAGTATTCCATTCGCTTATTTTGATGGCAGTTCAACCTCTATGGAACGTGAAAGGGCTATTCAGGAATTCCAGAATAATGACGAATGCCGTGTATTCCTTATTTCACTGAAAGCAGGTGGTATAGGATTGAACCTTACCGCTGCGGATTATGTTTATATAGTGGATCCATGGTGGAACCCGGCTGTTGAACAACAAGCGATAGATCGTACGCACCGTATAGGACAAACAAAAAACATCTTCGCTTATCGCCTGATATGTAAAGATACTATTGAAGAAAAGATGCTGCAATTGCAGGAGCGTAAACGTGCACTTGCCAGCGACCTGGTATCTGATGACAATGCCTTCCTGAAACGCCTCACGAGAGAAGATATCGCCTTCTTATTTAGTTAACCATATATTTTTACACAGCGTTAACACCTTCGTAAATTTCTTTTAAGTCAAGGGAAACCGAGATTGAATGTAGATTCAATTTTTCATCCACATTTTTATATTCCTTCAATTCCCAGTTGTGATGCTCATTAATGTAAAAGGCTTCGACTTTCACCGATTCTGAATCAACTAAAATATATTCTTTCAATGTCGGGATATCCCTGTACAATCTGAATTTTTCACCACGGTCATAATTTTTAGTTGAAGGGGAAAGTACTTCGATAATCACTGAGGGGTTTAAAGCATTCATTTCATCATCATTCAATGTAATAACATCCTCACAAAAAATAGAAATATCAGGATACGTAAACAGAGTGTTCTTTTCGATGTGAATTCGAAGATCACTTCCGAAAGGCTGACATGGTTTTCCTTTTAGTTTTTGTCCCAGGGATATGAATAAATTCGATGCTATTTTATTACGTGGCAGTTTTGCCCCAGACATAGCGAATATTTCTCCCTGGTAGAATTCATGCTTTTCGGTAGCAGCATTTTCCATTTCAAGGTATTCTTCTGTGGTATACCTATGTTTATCATAAGCAAGAGCAGGCTCCTTTATTTCCATATATTAAAAATACGAAAAAATGCAATACCCAGATGATCTCTGGCTTTCTACTGTCGCTTCAGCCCCCAAATCTTAAAAGCATTACAAGACTGGTATTCAGTATCTATTTTCAGGTAATAAGTTGGTAATTTTTGCTTCACCCACTCCTGTATCTTCGCCAGCTTCTTTTGTTGCAGGGCCACTTCCTGTATTTTGTTATAATCGTCTTTCAGGTTTGCTTTGTGAGGTGATGTTCTTGTCTTTAAATAAACGATCCTGCAAGACCTTTCATGAGACTCCGTGAAAAATATCTGGGAGCGGGAATACTGGCCGGGCTGTAAGCTATCCAGTATTAAAACCATAGCTGGGTCCAGCTTATTTACATCCAGCAAAGTGCTTCCTGTTTGCGGATCAGCTATTATACCGCCTGTTCTTTTGGATGCTTCATCTGTGGCATATTTACCCACAGCTTCGGGAAACTTTATTTTTCCCGATATCAGATCAGCACGCACACTGTCTAATTTGTCCAGTGCCTTCTTGAAATCTCCTGAAGTACGCTCAGGGATGATCAATATATGACGAACATCTACTTCATCTCCTTTGCGTTGTATCATCTGGATGATGTGGTAGCCAAACTTTGTTTTTACTATCGGCGAGATCTCTCCATTCTGCAATTTAAATGCAGCAGTTACAAATTCCGGTGCCCAGGCGCCATTTCTCGTAACCCCGTCATAACGTCCTCCATTATCACGGCTGCCCGGATCATCGCTGTACATACCCGCTGCAGTTTCAAAAGTCTTTTCTCCCTTTAATATTTCATTTTTAATCCCCTGTAATTTTTTATAAGCATAATCATCCAATTCAGGGCTAACAGGAGGGTCTATTACTATCTGCCCTACCTCTACAGCCGCGGGATAAAATGGCAAACTATCAGCCGGTATTCTATTGAAAAAAGTATTTACTTCCGCAGGGGTGATCTTAACATTCTCCAGAATCTGATTCTTCATCTTCTCGGCTATCATCTGGTCCCTGATAATATCCCTGTTTTCCTCCTTCAACATGTAAATGGTCTTGCCGGATGCTTGTTCCAGTTTTTCCTTTGATCCATACAATTGCGTAAAATAACGGAGGCGGTTATTCAATTGTCCTTCTACTTCATCATCACTTACCAATACACTGTCCCTCTCTGCCTGCTCTATCAATAATTTTTGAATAATCATTTCCTGCAGCAAAAGACATTTCATGGTATCATTAAAATTCGGGTCTTGTTGCTTCATTTGTGCTGCCTGGATTTCCAGCTCAGATTGCAGAATGATCTTATTACGTCCCACAACTGCCAGTATCTTATCGGCACTTTGAGTTTGAGCTGAAACCAAAAAGGCATTCAAAACAAAAAACAACAGCAAACTGAACTTATTAAGATTTACTTTGGACAAGCTTTTTTTGATAAAACTCATATATAATTAATGCAGGTATAAAATGCCCGGTTGGGGCAAATGTAGTGCTTTTAGATACTTTATTAAGAATCCTATTAAGATTTTAACCTTTTATTTTTAAACCAATTAATATAATAACATTAAAATTTAAACCACATTAAACATGCAGTTCATTCAGCGTCTTTTTTTACCAAAAAGTTGGTCCAGGTCTTTGTCGTTATAAAAATCAGAAGATTGCGGTTTTAAAAGATGTGTTTCTCTTCTTTTCTTAAAATCTTCCAGTGCTGCAGCATTGTTCTGTACCCATCGCCTGTATTCTTTCTCATTAATTACCTTACCAAACAGCCATTGGTTATATAAATCAAAATCGCCATCCTTCATCAATGCATCATAATATGCAAACAAGCTAAAGGGATACTGGTC